>JBEGML010000275.1:0-7313 GCA_041183145.1 Bacteroidota bacterium
ACAATAACACGCCGCAAGGTGTTACCGAAATGCTGCACATCAAAGGCCTTGGAGCCAAAAAAGTATCCTCTCTTTGGAAGGAACTTGGCATCTCTAATCTTGGTGAGCTTGAATACGCCTGCATGGAAAACAGGCTGGTACAACTGAAAGGCTTTGGTGCAAAAACTCAGGAGGCCATTCTGAAAAATTTACACTTCCTGAAAAAGCAAAAAGGCTGGTACCATTTCGCCCAAATAGAAAATCTTGCACTTGAATTTCTTGATGAATTAAGAAGCCGACATCCTGAAACCCACATTGAACCCTGCGGAGCCATTGTCAGAAAAATGGAAATAGTCAGCAAACTGGAATTTGTGGTGAGTCAGGACTTTCCTCTCTCGCACTACAAAAATGCCGGTGTTGAAAATATCCCTGTAGAATTTTACCCCGCAGATGAAAGCCATTTTGGACATGTCATTTTTGAAAAAAACTGCTCTGACGATTTTCATACTTCCTTTATAAAGTCTTATGGCAGGCCTGATAAAATTCAAAAAGAGGCCGATTACTTTATACAGGCAGGACTTGACTACATACCGGCCGAGTGCCGTGAATCAGAGCCGCTCAATAAAATCATCGAAGCAACAGCTAACCTCATAGAAGAAAAAGACCTCAAAGGCATTATACATAATCACAGCACCTGGAGTGACGGGGCAGCCTCTGTGGAAGAAATGGCACTGGAAGCAAAAAAAAGAGGATTTGAATATCTTGTGATGTCTGACCACAGTAAGTCAGCTTTTTATGCATCAGGGCTGAGCGAAGAAAGTGCTGAAGCTCAATGGAAAGAAATTGATAATCTGAATAAAAAACTATATCCTTTTAAAATATATAAAGGTATAGAATCTGATATTCTCAATGACGGAAGCCTTGATTACAGTGATGAATTTATCAAAGGCTTCGATATTGTCATTGCCTCGGTTCATTCAAACCTGAGAATGAATGAAGAAAAAGCAACTGCAAGACTTATCAGAGCCATAGAACATCCTGCAACAAGAATTCTCGGGCATATGACCGGCCGCCTTCTCCTTACCCGGGAAGGATATCCGCTTGATACCAAAAAAATTATCGACGCCTGTGCTGCAAACCATGTAGTGATTGAACTTAATGCACATCCCTTCCGACTCGATATTGACTGGAGATTGATACCAAAAGCAATTGAAAAAGGAGTGATGATAAGTATCAATCCGGATGCACATGCAACGGAAGGTTACGATGACATGCGCTATGGAATTAATGTTGCGCGAAAAGGCTTGCTGCAAAAAAATAATTGCCTCAACACAAAAAACATTCAGGAATTTGAAAAGTGGCTGATCAAGTAAACGAACTTTTACTTAAATAAGTATACAAATCCAGGAGTGCCCAGTCCAGTAACAATTTTGAATGCTTGAGCATCCACATTGAGGTTGCGCTGAAAATCAGACTTACCGAAATAATAATTCTCCGTAATTTGCTGATCACAAAAAACAACCGCAGAAGCGCCCATAAAATCATGATTTGCTGCGATGTTATTCATCTGTTGCGTAAAAGATTGCGCATACAAACCAAATCCCAAAAGAGATAAATAAACAAAGGCTGCATGAATTAAATTCATATATCTCAGCATCATTCCGCGTTTAAATAAGTCTATAAAGTTGATAAAAGTATTAAGCCTGAAATATAATGATGAGAATAATTTTTCAGCATTTGAAAACGTAAATGAAACACTCATCATGACCTAATTTTCCCGGCTCCCGAAGATTGATTAATAGCCTCACAAAATACAATAGGCCTTCAATCAAGCTCGTGTTTATTTCCTCATCTGCTCATTTTATTTTCCGAGGGGCCTTAACCGAAAGTATTTTTCCGCTCAGGAAGAAATCAAACGATATATTTTTATATTTGTTACTGGGTATGCCGTATACTGCTATCAAAAAAACCTTTCAGAAATCAGACAGGTGCCGCCAATTTTTGGGGCTACTCTACTCGTTTCTGTGTTTTGCTTTTACCGCCATTGCGCAGAACCCTGCCAAAGGGCCGGAAGCCAAATCTTTCAATTTCACTACCCCCACTGAAATCAAGCGTATTAAACTGCCAGAAGGCTTGTATGATGAAAATTCTGCCTGGAGAAAACACCCTGAATTCAGTACACTCCCCTACAACTCGCCTTGCGAGGATTGCCACGAACTTATTGAACGACGCACAGAATCAACCAGGTACTTCGTACAAAACGGCAGTGAAGGCAAAACCTTTTTTGAGCAAACGGCTTATGGCCCCCTCCATATTAAAAATGCAGAAGGTTTTTGGGTAAGTATTGATGCTCGCCTTGTTTATGAACCCGGCGCGAGGCTTAGTGCGAGAAATCAAACTCACCCTTTTACAATCTCTCTGCAAAATGCCATATGTACCTCCGAAAATTTACAACACCGTTTCAGCTGGAACAAAAATCTTGAACTTCTGAGAACTATTGGCTCTCAAACCAATTCTCTCGGACAAGCAGATTTATCGAAACCCCAATACGGAGAAAATGGGGTTATTTTCAAGGATGCCTGGCCAGGAGTAGATATTGTTATTTACTCTCTCCTGAGTGCTGTTCACACTGATTTTAAGTTTAAAACCGATCCCGGGGCAGGAAGCTACACCATTGTTGATCATCTGGAATATTCAGCAGACCTGAAATTAAACATTCCGAATGGAAAATTTTCAGATGCCTTTGAACTTCTCGGTACAGATAATAAGAGTTATTTCACTTATGAAAGAGCCTTTGTTTTCGACTCTGTCAATAATAAATCAAATATCCTTTATCTGGACTACGAATGGAATACTCCTGAAAATGCCCTTGCCATTCACTTCAACCGGGATCTAGCCGTTCAGACAGGCCTCTCCTTTCCTATGACCATAGATCCTCTGGTGACAAGCACTAATACACTTCCTGTTGCGTCGATAACCGGATCAGGATATAACGCAGTTTGTTTCACCGGTGGATGTAGTTTCAACCTGACAGTTCCATCACCTGCAAATGCACAAATAACAGATGTTTTATTTTCATTCGACTATCTCGCCCAGAATGGTTGTTGGAGAAATGAGGGCGCAACCTCTTTCTCATTTAATGGATGTAACAGTCCTAATCTTCCGGGTTATTTCTGGTTTTGCAATCTAGCCAGTGCAGGACCTTGCACTGGATCAAACCTCTCAATCTTCAGTGATATCCAACCTTGTATTCCACCGCCCAGCTGTGGTTCAAATCCCATGAATTTTACGCTAAAATTCTACCGTTGTTTTCAAGCTGGTGGAGGATGTTCGAATAATTGTATTGGCGCCTTGTCACCTTGGCTAATAACCGTCAGGGGCCAAACAGTCTTCCTTTCCTCTGCTTTAGCATCAAATGCCAATATCTGTGCAGGCGCCTCCACTAACCTAAATGCCAATTTCACATTTGGCGTACCGCCCCACACCGTAACCTGGAACCCTGGAGGTCTTAATGGCTCACCCGTGAGCGTTTCACCTTCAGTCAGTACCCTTTACACAGCCACCGTTACCGACGCATGCGGAATTACCTCAACACAAAATGTGAATGTAACTGTGACGCCCGTGACAAACCCCGGCTTCACCATTATACCTAATCCGGTTTGCGTTGGTGAACCGGTTACCATCAGCGGTCTTGGTGCAGGTGCTGCAACTTCCTACGACTGGCTCCTGCCGGGCTCTTCAAGCCCTGCCATAAATAATCAACAAGTGCTCAACGGCATCACCTATGCAACATCTGGCACTAATGACATAACCCTGAACTACACTCAAGGAGCATGCGTTTTCCCTCAAACCTTAAGCCTTAACATTGACCCGACTCCAACACTTCCGATAATTGCCTACAACGGTCCGGTGTGCGAGGGCGATCAGATTCTACTCGATGCGCCAAACATCGCTGGTGCCACCTACAGCTGGACAGGCCCCGGTGGTTTCACATCCGCACTGGAAGATCCGATTATAAATAATGCAACAATCGGGAATTCGGGCATCTATCAACTGATTGTAACCGTGAACGGTTGCGCTTCTCCTGCAGCAAGTCTGAACGTAGTGGTAAATCCAACCCCATCGCTGCCCGTGATAGGTTCTAACACTCCCATTTGCGAGGGCCAAAGCATTAACCTGAACAGCAACAATGTTCCCGGTGCTGTATACAACTGGAGCGGCCCAAATGGATTTAATTCTGCTCTTGAAGATCCTGTAATTACTAATGCTACTGTGGGAATGTCAGGAACCTACAACCTCAGCATTTCAATCGGAACCTGTCAGTCGCCTTCGGCAAATCTCAACATTAGCGTTAACCCTCTGCCTGTTGTAAATACCGGAAATACCGGCCCATACTGCACAACAGGCACAATTCAACTCAATGCTTCAGGAGGTACAAATTATTCCTGGTCAGGCCCCGGTGCTTTCAACAGCAACCTGCAAAACCCGGTGATCCCAAATTGCACCGTTGCAAATTCCGGAATTTATACGGTAGTGATAACGGATGCCAATGGCTGCACAGCAAATGCTACAACCAACGTTGTAGTTAATAATACTCTCGCCATTGTGGCCGGAAGTAATTCACCCATCTGCGAAGGAGAAATTCTCAATCTTAACAGTCCTGCCGTGGCGGGAGGAATCTACACCTGGAGCGGGCCGGGAGGTTTTAACAGCAACCTGCAGAACCCCGCGGTTAACAATGTCAGTAATCTGAACAGCGGTAGCTACACAGTGGATATCATTGATGCAAATGGCTGCACCGGGAGTGCCGCAGTTAATGTAACGGTTAATGCTCTGCCTATTGCCATTGCCGCAAACAGTAGCCCGGTCTGTGAAGGAGATAATGTTACTTTGAACGCTTCTGGCGGAACTTTGTATTCGTGGTCCGGCCCGGCAGGATTTTTAAGCAACAATCAAAATCCAACGCTGGCAGGTGTTAATGCAGCAATGAGTGGTTCTTATTCGGTTATTGTTACTGATGGCAATAATTGCTCCGCCTCAGCAAGTACCAATGTGACGGTAAATCCAATTCCCGTAGGTATTGCATCAAATACAGGTGCCTACTGCGAGGGAGGGAGCATCTCGTTATCTGTTAATGCAGGGGGTGCTTTTATCTGGAGCGGCCCTGCCGGATTTAACAGCAATCAGCAAAATCCGCTAATCAACAACAGCACCGTTGGCATGGCAGGTATTTATTCTGTAACCGTAAGCGATGCGAATAACTGCTCGGCCACTTTTACCACCAATGTGCTTGTTAATCCGCTGCCTAATGCAAATGCACTGAACAATGGCCCCATCTGCGAAGGAGATAATTTAGTGCTTAACGCTTCAGGAGGTATTTCTTACTCATGGAGTGGTGTTAATGCATTTAACAGCATTCTGCAAAATACCGGGATTGCAAACTGTAGCATCGCTGATGCCGGAGCCTATACAGTAACCGTAACTGATGCAAACAATTGCTCGGCCAGCGCAGTTACAAATGTGGTTATTAACGCAGCTCCTGTATCAATAGCAGGCAACACCGGGCCCTATTGTGTCAATGGCACTGTTCTATTAAATGCATCAGGAGGAAATTCATATAGCTGGAGCGGCCCGGCAGGATTCAGCAGCAATGTTCAGAATCCAAGCATTCCTAATGCAGGCCTCACAGCAGGTGGAAATTATACGGTGTTGGTAAGCGGTGCAAATGGCTGCACCTCTGTTTCAACTACCAATGTTCAGATCAGTCCTAACCTCACTGTGAACGCCAGTTACGCAGGATCATTGTGTGAGGGAACTCCTTTTTCTCTCGATGTCACACCTACGCCGGGAGCAAGCTATCAATGGTCGGGGCCAAACGGATTCAATAGCAACATTCAAAGTCCCAACATTAACAATGCACAGATGAACATGAGCGGATCCTACTCCGTTCTGGTTACCTCAGCATCAGGTTGCTCAGGAACATCTGTGGTAAACATCAATGTATTACAGGCACCACTCTTAACTGCAGGCAACAATGGGCCGCTTTGTACGGGAGATAATGCTTTGTTAAACGCGAACGGTAATGGTACTTTTTTCTGGACAGGACCAAACGGATTTACAAGTAATCAACAAAACCCCGCTATCAATTCGGCGAACTCAAGTGCATCAGGTTTATATCAGGTTACCCTAACTGGTGCGAACACTTGTACAGCCCTTGCAGGAACCCAGCTTGTGATTAATCCGGCACCCGTATTCAATATCATCGGAAGCGATACGCTATGCGAAGGGTCCTCATTAAACCTGAGTGTAAACGCCGGTAGCACATGCATCTGGACAAGTCCGGCAGGCAATACTCAGAATAGCCTTACGCTGCTGGTGAATCAGGTTACACAAGCAGATGCAGGTACTTTTTCCGCTGTGGTTTCAGATGCTATTGGATGCACGGCAACACAAAATTTTAATCTTACCGTGCTCAACAGACCTGATGCCAGCTTCAGTACTTCCGCTCCAACAGGCTGCGCCCCTTTATGTATAGATTTCACTGCACTTGACCCAACAAATATTGCGACTTATGAATGGCGAAGGGATGGACAAACAGTATCAAGTCAGACGAACCCTTCAATTTGCTTTCCCGTTTCAGGCCTTTATGACATAGCATTAACGGCAACAGCACCAAACGGATGTATCAGCACATATGAGTTGGATGATTATATCAGACTTGAGCAGTTGCCTGTTGCAGATTTTATTACAGATAAATCAGAAGCCTATGTTACCGAGCCCATTATTCGCTTCACCAATACTTCTATAGGCGGAAGTATATTTAACTGGGATTTCGCCGACGGCAGCACCGGGCAGGGCGAAGATGTTGAACACCGTTTCCCACTTGAAGGGGAATACTGTGTAATTCTCACTGCATTAACTAATGCCGGTTGCGGAGATTCAAAAGAGATATGTATAAAAATAAATCCCGACTTCTTTATTTTTATTCCTACAGCCTTCAGCCCCAACGGAGATGGATTAAATGACAAGTTTGAAATCAAAGGCTCGGGAATTGATAATTTTGAATTGGAAATTTTTGATCGCTGGGGAGGCAGGATTGTTGTAAGCACACAAGAAGACCAAGGATGGGATGGCAGCGTTGCAGGCAGACTGCTGCCTCAGGGAGTATATATCTATCATTTAAAGATACGTTCGCTCACCGGACTGGTTAAAGAATTTACCGGTGACTTTACCATCACCAGATAAATTATACAGATCAGGAGAGATTCAGTCGAACCTGAAATTTATTCCCGGTAATAATTATTCCTGATAGAACATTTAGACTGATATTAATT
>JBEGML010000276.1:0-4077 GCA_041183145.1 Bacteroidota bacterium
CAGTAAAACATTTTCCAGGAAGCTGCTGATATCGGTTTCTGTTTTTTGCATGTATACAATCATACCTGAACTTTGTAGCAAGAGATAAAGTAGCACTCCTCGAAACAGCAGGTCTGCAAAACCGTTTTTTTCTTTTCTTCCCGTTAAGGGTAAGGTGATTAAAAAATATCCCGCTAAATAACCTGCAGTGCGTGAACTCCATGCCTCTGCCCCCGTGAGTCCTGAGGCAAATACCGGCAATCCAATGCTGCCCATGAGCAGAAATAGAAAAGAAGGAATGGCGCTGTTCGGAAAGTGACGATACAAGCTCCAGGCTATGATTATGCCATCTGCAAATACCAAAGGAACTCCGGCTAATGAAAATTTGGTTTTGCTGCCCAAAACAATCAGCGCTAAGACGAAAATTGTTTTTATCACCTCTGCTTTGTGTATTTGCATTTCTCTGCTTAGAGCTTGATATCCGCACTGATCTGAATGACAGACTAACAAACAAAAAAATCCTGCCGTACCGCAAGCAGGCATCTTTGGTTCAAAAATAAAATCAGGACACTCTAACTCTGAGAGGTCCTGATTTTAGAATAGCCTTTGCTTTAGTTAGAAAGGTAAATCCTCTGGCTCCGAAGTACTGGGTGGAATATAAGCTCCCTGAGAAGAACCCGACATTCCTGCCGTATTGGGCGCCCCTTCAATTTTCCATGCTTCGATGGTGTTGAAATACCTGATCTCGCCCTGTGGAGAGGTCCACTCACGGCCCCTGAGATTAAAATAAACATTGATTTCATCTCCAACATTGTAGGGATTCAGAAGCGAGCACCTGTCTTGGGTAAGCTGAAACATAATATGTTGCGGATAATTTCCTGAAGATTCGGTAAGCACAAACTCGCGCTTGCGGAACTTCTCGTTCACCTGAATTTCATTGTTCTTTACTTTTAAAACGCCTTTGATGTTCATGCGATTTTATTTTGAGGGGTTATGTAATTGGTTCCATTTAAGTAAACATGCAGCCTCGGCCACATGCCCGTTTAACAGCAACTCACTGGCTTGCTGATGCAGCACCTTCAAATCGGTACAGCGTAACCAGCTTTTTTCTTTGGCCATAATTTCGGCTGCTTCGGCGTCGGGCCACTTTTCAAGGTTTCCCAGCATGCCCAAATCATTTCCACGAAGAACTTCACTGTTTTTTACTTCTTCGGGTAAGGCATCTACCCCGATGCCAAGGCTGGCCAAGGGTTTGGGAACAGTAAATAATGCTGAGCCGGAAGCTCTGCAATACCAGTCTCCGCCCAATCGCGCTACTAAATCAATTTTGTGTTGGTCTATGCTGCCTCTTTCATCCAGAATATCTTCTGCTATATGCATTCTGAGCACCTCGCACACTATCAAATTTCCCGCTCCGCCTTCCTGCCCAAGCGCAATCACCTCGTTCACCCTGCACTCGTATTGAACCGGTGATTCTTTTACGCGATATGGTCTCACCGCTACCGAAGAAACAGCAGTAAGTCCGGCCTTTTCAAACTCGTTCACTCCCTCCGGATATTCTGTGCTCGAAAGTGAACACTGCTGCACAAGTTGATAATTCACCACATTGATGACAACCTCTGGTACAACTTTTACATTTTCTAAGGTGTGCTTGGTGGTATTGTCTCTGACCCTTCTGGCCGGCGAAAAAACCATCACCGGAGGGTTGGCACTGAAGACATTAAAAAAGCTGAACGGACTCAAATTAGGTCTGCCGTCTGCATCTATCGTGCTGGCAAAGGCAATGGGCCTGGGAGCAACAGAGGCAAGCATGAGGCTATGCAGTTTCGCCGTCGGCAATGTTCCGGGTATCACTTCAACCATGTTGCGAAGATGCAACCTCTTTTCCCTTTTTCGTATGATGTGAATAATTTTATTTTCATTTCCGGCCGGATTTTTTTTGATCCCAATTTCCGGCCCTTGAATCCAACTCCCCGTGTTGTATTCCTGTATTCGAGTAACTTCGGCTTATGAAAATGCTTAGTTTTTTTGTTTTTCCCGCTTTGCTTCTTTGCCTTCTGCTTTCTTTTTCAGCTCCCGATGGTCCGGGCTCTACTCTTAGTGCATTGTTTACTGAAAAGGCACCTGCACCATTAGGGCCTTATAGCCAGGCAGTGAAAAGTGGAGGGCAGATTTTTTTATCCGGACAAATAGGTGTTCTTCCCGAATCAGGAAAACTGATTGACGGTGGCATAAAAAACGAAACAAGACAAGCCCTGAAAAATCTGGCTGAGGTTTTGAAAGCCGCTGGATGCTCTGAAACAGATGTCGTAAAATGCACCGTTTATCTTGGCAACATGAGTGATTTCTCTGCCTTCAATGAGGAGTATGCCGCATTTTTTAAAGACTGGAAGCCGGCAAGAGAAACTATCGGTGTGGCTGCTCTACCTGCTGGGGCAAGCGTCGAAATATCAGCTCTCGCACGCATCCCGCGCTGAATGAAGGGTTATTCGTGGAAGTTCAGCACTTTATGCCCACCCTCAAGCAAAAATTTGTCGCGGCGGAATAACTCAAGATCAGAAGCCATCATTTCTTTCACCAACTGCTCAACCTGTATTTTGGGCTCCCATCCAAGGTATTGCTTGGCTTTGGAATAATCACCCACCAGCAAATCCACTTCAGCCGGACGGAAATAACGCGGATCAACTTCTACAAGTGATTTCCCCGTTTTACTGTCGTGCCCTTTTTCCTCAGCTCCGCTCCCTTTCCACTCCAGCGTGATTCCCACTTCCGCAAATGCAAGTTCAATAAACCGTCGTACAGAAATCTTCTTTCCGGTTGCCAGTACAAAATCATCTGCCTCATTCTGCTGCAACATCAGCCACATGCCTTCAACATAATCGCGGGCATGACCCCAATCGCGCTCCGCATCAAGATTCCCAACATACAGCTTGTCCTGAAGTCCGAGAGAAATTTTTGATACTGCACGGGTGATTTTACGCGTAACAAAAGTTTCTCCCCTAATCGGACTCTCGTGGTTGAAGAGTATCCCGTTGCAGGCATAAAATCCATAGGCCTCCCGGTAGTTTTTCGTTATCCAGAAAGCATATAATTTTGCTACACCATATGGGCTACGCGGGTAAAAAGGCGTGGTTTCTTTCTGCGGTATCTCCTGCACCAAACCATAGAGCTCTGAGGTTGAAGCCTGGTAAAAGCGGGTTTTTTCAGAAAGTTTTAATATGCGAATGGCTTCAAGTATGCGCAGAGTCCCGAGCCCGTCTGCATTTGCAGTATACTCAGGTGTTTCAAACGAAACTTTGACATGGCTTTGTGCAGCAAGATTGTAGATTTCATCAGGCTGAACCTCCTGAATGATGCGTATCAGATTGGTTGAATCTGTCAGATCTCCGTAGTGCAGAAAAAAATTAACCTTGTTTTCATGCTGGTCCTGGTAAAGATGGTCAATGCGGTCGGTATTGAAAAGCGAACTGCGCCGTTTTACTCCATGAACAATGTATCCTTTTTTGAGAAGGAATTCCGCTAAATAGGCGCCATCTTGTCCGGTTACTCCGGTAATCAATGCAACTTTTGCCATCTTTGTAAATTAAGGCTTTGCCGCGAATGTACCAAAATTTGTTGGCTTATGCCGATCTATGCTCTCCTTTTTCGTAGGTTTGAACTCTAAATATCAATCATGAAACAACTTCTCTCCCTTTTTCTGTCGCTTTTGCTATGCGCCAATGTCCACGGTCAGAATGCTGATGAAATCATTAAAAAACACATCGATGCCATCGGTGGAATGACAAAGATCAAGTCCATAAAGTCTGAGAAAATGATAGTAAACATGGAGACTCAGGGCATGCAATTTACAGTACAGGTTATCAATGCACGCCCTAACAAAACCAGAACAGAGGTTGAAATAATGGGTCAGAAACAAATTCAGGCCTTCGACGGCAATCAGGGTTGGTACATAAATCCTATGTCAGGTCGTGAAACGGTTGAACTCATGAACGCAGATCAGGTAAAAGAGATGAAAAAGGAGGCTGATTTTGATGGTCCTTTGGTCGATTACAAGGAAAAGGGTCACACCATAACCTACGAAGGTGAAGAGGATATTGA
>JBEGML010000277.1:0-5887 GCA_041183145.1 Bacteroidota bacterium
AAATTATCGCATTATAAACAAAAAAGGGCAATTAAAATGGATTTATGAGCAGGGAAAAGGAGTTTATTCCCAAGAAAATGAACTTCTCGCGATTGAAGGTTTTCTTACAGATGTAACCAGGCAAAAACTGGCAGAACAGGAGTTAATGGTAAGTCGAGAAAATTACAAGAACCTTGTTGATTTTCTCCCCGATGGTATTATTATCCATAAAGAAGGAAAAATACAGTTTGTCAATCCGGGAGCTCAGAGAATGTTAAAGTATAATGCTCTTGAAAACATTATTGGAAAAAACATTCTCGATATTTTCGAAGAAAAGGAAAAAGCCAGGATCAAAAAGAGAATAGAAAACCTGGGTTCAGGTCTTGATCAGCAACCTGAAGAAATCGTTCTTTTGGATTCTTCCGGTGCAAGAGTGCCTGCTGAAATCAGAACTCGCCCGTTTTTCTTTCGTGGCTCTGCTTCGGTACTGGAGTTTTTTCATGATTTGGCCAGTGAAAAGCAGCTTATTCGCGAACAATATCGTGTTAGAATAGCAGAGGAAACAAATGCTAAATTAAAAGAGGAAATCGAAAAACGTCGTGAAATACAAACCGAACTGGAATTCTCAAGAGCTCATGTCAGGAATATTCTCAATAGTTCAATGGATATGATTCTGGCAAATGATCAGCACGGAAAAATTATTGAATTTAATAAGGCAGCACAAGACAAATTTGGTTATTCCAAAGAGGAGGCCCTCGAACTTAAGGCCTCACATTTTTATGCTTCAGATGAAGAATATCAAAAGGTTAGAGAAAGCATCACAAAAAAAGGAGTGTTCGAGGGAGAAATTCAAAATGTCACAAAACACGGCAGAACCTTCACCAGTTTTCTTACATCAAATGGTCTCTTCGATGAATCTGGCAGATTAATTGGTGGAATGGGCGTTTCTCGTGATATAACGCAACTTAAAGCAGATCAGGAAAAACTTAGAAACAGTGAAGAACAATATAAGGCGCTTTTTAATCAGGCACTAATTGGAATTGCAAGAATCTCTGTTGATGGCAGATTTTTGCAGGTAAATGAGCATTTTTTAAAAATTACCGGCTACTTAAATCACGAGATAATTTCTCTTAATCGCGAAGATTTGCTTCACCCTGATGATCTTCATGTTTTGAATACCCAATTCCATGATCTTTTGTCTGGTAAACTGCAACAGGCGCAAACCCAAAAACGGATAATCAAAAAAGATAAATCAATCATTGATGTGCTTACTAATCTATCGGTGGTTAAAAACTCTATCGGCCAACCAGACTATCTTGTGGGTGTTTATGAAGATATCACAGATCGTTTAAAAGCGCAATCGGAGCTGTTTGAACAAAATGCCAAATTGAATGCTATCCTCGAAAGCAGCACTCATTTGGTTTTTTCTGTTGATAGTCGTTTTTGTCTAGTATCTTTTAATCTGAATACAGCAGCGCTTTTTAAATCCGTATACAACGTTAATCCTCATACAGGATTGAAACTCTTTTCAGAAAAACTTTTCTCTACAGAGGAAAGAAATAGGTTGTGGTATGAAAGAATATCAAAGGCATTTTCGGGTGAGTCTTTGGCTTTTGAAGCCGATTTTTTTGATGTCGAAGGCAAGCAAAGTTTTTGGGAGGTTTTCTTAAGTCCGGTTTATGATAATACAGGCTCTGTATCAGAGATTGCTTGTGTTGGACATAATCTGACAGAAAAAAAATTAGCAGAAACAGAGGCAGGCAACCAGGCAGCAAAACTCCAGGCGATTTTTCAAAGCTCTTCACAACAAATGTATACGGTTAATCGACAAATGGAACTAACATCCTTTAATGAAGTATATGAAAAAAATCTACAAAGAGATTTTGGACTTAGGCCGTATATAGGGATGAATGTTGAGCAAGAAGTTAGGAAACATCTGCCTGGCTCTGAAGCTGATTATTATTTGAGTGTTCAGGCCGCTGCTTTTTTAGGTAAGCCCCAACAGTATGAGTATAAAACACATCCTCAGGATGTCGGGCCGCGTTTTTATCAGGTATACCTCGATCCCATTTTCGGGAACCGAAAAGTGGAGGAGGTTTCTTACATTGTTCATGATATTACTGAAAGAAAAATCGCTCAAAAGAAAATGGCGGCATCTCTGCAGGAAAAAGAAATCCTGCTCAAGGAAGTTCATCATCGGGTAAAGAATAATCTTCAGGTAATTAGTTCAATTGTAAATCTGCAGAAATCTTATCTTAAAGATTCTTCCATGCAGGATATTTTGCTTGAAATCCAAAATAGAATTATTTCCATGGCTTTTGTCCACGAAAATTTATATCGAACAAATGATTTCTCTACCATTGACCTAAATGGCTATGTTTCTGATCTTTTAAGTCATATTTCTCAGTCATTTTTTCAACATAATATTCGTTTACTCCCTGAAATTTCTAAAAAGGATATTCCTTTAAGCCTAGACCAAGCTATCCCATGTGGACTTATTATTAATGAGCTGGTAAGCAACTCTTTTAAATATGGATTTCCTGAAAATAGGAGAGGAATGATAAAAGTTTCTGTCCTGGAAAAAAATGGCAATACCGAAATCTGTGTTCAAGACAATGGTGTTGGTTTTAAAAAAGATTTTAACTTTGAAGAATCCCAATCCTTGGGCTTACAATTGGTGTCTTCTCTCGTAAAACAACTAGACGGTGACATCAAAAAAACACGAGCTAAAGGAGCGGGCTTTAAATTCACCTTCAAAATCAGATAGGCAAATGTCAAAATCCAATATTCTTGTCGTTGAAGACGAAAGCATCGTTGCCAAAGATATTCAGCATAGCTTAAGAAAGCTGGGCTATAATGTTCTGGATATTGTAGCTACAGCAGAAGGTGCAATAGACCTTGCGATTGAAAAACAACCTGATCTGGTGCTGATGGATATTATGTTGAAAGGAGCAATGAGTGGTATTGAAGCTGCTCAGATGGTCCGCGATCAACTCAATATTCCGGTTATTTTTCTTACCGCCTACGCCGATGAAAGTACATTTACCAAAGCAAAAGTTACCGAACCATATGGTTATATTATCAAGCCGTTTAAAGAAATAGATCTTCACACCTCTATTGAAATGGCCTTATACAGACATCAAAAAATTAATGAGGTAAAAAAGGAAAGAGATCTGCTTTATTCCATTATCGAAAGTAAAGATAGCGGGGCAGGAAGGATTTTTATAAAATCGAATTCCAAACTTGTTAGAGTAAAAACCGCTGATATTGTTTTCATTGAAGCGCTTAAAGATTATGTGGTCGTGAATGTAAAAGAAGATAAATACACCCTGCATTCCACCATGAAAGATGTTCTCAACAAACTTGCTCCTGCTGAATTTATTCGCGTTCATCGATCCTTCATCGTTAGACTAGACAGAATACTGTCTATAGAATATCCGAATCTTATTCTTGACTTCGATGGCAAAATGATACCAATCGGGGGCTCTTATCGGGAAAAGTTGCTTGAGCGAATTAACCTCATTTAACATTCCGGTTGCCAGCAGTCTTAAAGCTCTAAATACCCCAACCTAATGGGGGTTTTACCTCTTTGAGAAGGCTTCAAGGTCAGGAAAAGCCGCCTTTAATCGGCATATCTTCCCACACTGATTCTTGATGAATCATATTTTTAGGATAAATTCGCAGGCTTTAGATCATTACGATGGAAAACCTGGTGAAAAATTACAGCAAAATCAATACGGCACTTGGCTGGATTGTTTTTGCTATAGCGTCTTTTGTTTACCTCAGCACAATGGAGCCGACCACCAGCTTCTGGGATTGCGGGGAATATATCTCAACCGCTTATAAACTTGAGGTCGGTCACCCCCCGGGCGCGCCTCTTTTTAACCTCGCGGGCAGATTTTTTACCCTTTTTGCATCCGGCCCTTCAGAAGCCGCAAAAATGGTAAACGCCATGTCGGCTTTGTCTAGCGCTTTTACAATTCTCTTTTTGTTTTGGACAATTACCGCACTTGCCCGAAAGCTATCTTTGCTTTCAGGTCAGCTTAACGCAGTTTCTGCCCTCACTATTTTTGGAGCCGGAATAGTCGGATCTCTTGCATATACATTCTCAGATTCTTTCTGGTTCTCAGCAGTAGAGGGTGAAGTTTATGCGATGTCTTCTTTTTTTACAGCTATAGTTTTTTGGGCTATTCTTAAGTGGGAGTCCATTGCCGATGAAGATCTTCATGACGAACGGTGGCTGGTGCTTATCGCTTATCTGATGGGGCTTTCCATTGGCGTTCACCTTCTCAATCTACTTGCTATTCCCGCAATTGTATTTGTTTATTTTTTCAAAAAATTTCCGGTTACCCGAAATTCTTTTGTACTTACTCTTATTATCTCTGTTGTTCTCCTCGGACTCGTTCAGGCCGGAATTATACCCGGTATTGTGAGTTGGGCTGCACGATTTGAGCTTTTTTTCGTGAATACACTAGGCCTGCCTTTCAATTCAGGAACCATTTTCTATTTTATATTATTACTTGGCATGATTGTATTCGGTCTTTTCTATTCCCACAAAAAAGGAAGAAGACACCTGAATACCGCAATCCTCTCTTTCGCGATGTTGCTCCTGGGTTACTCATCTTTTTTTGTTCTGGTTATTCGTTCTCAAGCAAATACACCAATGGATGAAAACAACCCGGAAAATGCAATTAATCTTCTTTCCTACCTGAATCGCGAACAATACGGTGATTGGCCTATTCTATACGGTCAGTACTATAACGCACCTTTAAATCCCGAAAAACCCTATAAAGACGGTAACCCGGTTTACACGAAAGATGAGACGGCAGGGAAATACGTGATAACTCAGGATAGAAAAGGCACCATCCCCAATTATGATCCTAAGTTCTGTACCATTTTCCCTCGCATGCACAGCGATCAGCGAAACCACGTTGCCGGGTATAAAGAGTGGGCCGAAATTAAAGGCTCCCCGGTAAGAACTACAAATGCCAGAGGAGAGCCAACCACAATCTACAAACCGACCTTCGGAGAAAACCTAAAATTCTTCTTCAGTTACCAGCTCGGGCACATGTATGCACGATACTTCATGTGGAATTTCGTAGGCCGACAAAACGACACTCAAGGTCACGGATCTGTGTTAAAAGGTAACTGGCTCAGCGGTATTAAACCGATTGATGCCATCCGACTTGGTCCACAGGAAAATTTACCAGAAAGTTTTACTTCAAATAAAGGGTACAACAGATTTTATTTCCTGCCGCTTATTCTTGGTCTGCTGGGAATGTTCTTTCACTTTAGGGCGCACAGAAGCGACGGCTTTGTGGTTTTCCTTCTGTTTATGCTTACCGGGGTTGCTATTATTATTTACCTGAATAATACTCCATATCAGCCCAGAGAACGAGATTACGGATATGTTGGAAGTTTCTACGCATTTTCAATCTGGATAGGACTTTCCGTATTTGCAATCCGTGATTTCCTCGTTAAAAGAAAAATTCCCGTCGCGGCTGCAACTATGGCCGGAATTGTTCTCGGATTACTCGGCGCTCCAACCCTTATGGCAGCAGAAGGCTGGGATGATCATGATCGTTCAAACCGTTATACCGCGCGCGATTTTGCATTTAATTACCTCAATTCATGTGCACCCAACGCCATCTTGTTCACAAATGGTGACAACGACACATTCCCTTTGTGGTATGCCCAGGAAGTAGAAGGCTTTAGAACCGATGTTCGGGTAGTAAACCTGAGTCTCTCTAATACGGATTGGTACATTGAGCAAATGCGCCGTAAAGCATACGATTCAGATCCTGTTCCTCTCACACTGACAGAAGAACAATACAGACAAGGCACACGCGATTATCTGCCTGTTTATTATAATCCACAGTTGAAGCTGGATACTAACCGATATTATAAC
>JBEGML010000278.1:0-3959 GCA_041183145.1 Bacteroidota bacterium
GGATGCTGGCTGCAGCTGAAAAAAATCTTCCCATTGTGGTGCCGGGTTGGGAAGATTCTACCATGGGGAATATTTTTGCTTCTTACGTGATAAAGGGTGAGATAAAAGCCACCACGATGAAGTCTGGCATTGAATATATGGTGTGGTTATCGGATTGGTACAGAAAAAATTCAGCAGGTAAAGGGGTTGGATTTTTTCAGATTGGTGGGGGTATTGCTGGTGATTTCCCGATTTGCGTGGTTCCTATGATGTATCAGGATTTGGAGTGGCATGATGTTCCCTTTTGGAGTTATTTCTGCCAGATCAGCGATTCCACCACAAGTTATGGTTCTTATTCGGGTGCAGTGCCAAACGAAAAAATTACCTGGGGCAAGCTGGATGTTCATACGCCTAAGTATGTGATTGAGAGTGATGCTACGATTGTAGCTCCGCTTTTGTTTGCCTGGGTTCTCGGCTGGTAAACAAAAGAGATTCCGCAGGGTTTTTATTTCAGATGAAGAGTACTCAGCGACAAGGCTATTTTTCTTCCTTATCGGATTGGTTTGGTGCAAAGGGGTCACCGGCTATTATTGCCGGGCCCTGCAGTGCTGAAAGTCCTCTCCAGTTATTGGAAATTGCCAGACATCTTGCATCTATCAGAAATGATATTGTGATGCGTGCTGGAATTTGGAAGCCGAGAACAAGACCCGGGAATTTTGAAGGTCCGGGTGAAAAGGGTGTTGAATGGCTCGCCGATGCGGGTCGTCAGAGCGGTTTGCGAGTGATTACAGAGGTAGCTAATGCGATGCATGTTGACTTATGTTTGAAGCGGGGTATTGATATGTTGTGGATAGGAGCCCGCACGGTGGTGAATCCTTTTTCCGTTCAGGAGATTGCAGATGCGCTTAAGGGGGTTGAGATTCCTGTTTTTGTCAAAAACCCCATTCATCCGGATATTGATTTATGGGCAGGTGCGATAGAGAGGTTCAGGGCGGTTGGGATTAAAAAGGTTGTTGCTGTTCACAGGGGGTTTCATTTGTACGGGAAGAGAAAGTTCAGAAATGCTCCGCAAT
Organism: Bacteroidota bacterium; assembly: GCA_041183145.1. Lineage (GTDB taxonomy): Bacteria > Bacteroidota > Bacteroidia > UBA4408 > UBA4408 > JBEGML01. Next base: position 1,053 of record JBEGML010000278.1, read on the forward strand.
GGGAAATACCATTGAGGTTGATGGAGGATATGCCTGATTTGCCTTTTTTTTGCGATCCAAGTCATATTTCAGGAAAGCGTGAGTTGGTTCCCGGTATAGCGCAAAAGGCCCTGGATCTGGGCATGAGCGGATTGATGGTGGAGGTACACTCCAATCCGGACCAGGCCAAGAGTGATGCCAGACAGCAGTTGAGTGTAGATGGTTTTTCTGAAATGTTAAGCACGCTGCAGGTTCGTTCATCTGATGAATCATCGATCAGTGGTAAATCGGTCTTGGAGAAACTTAGGGAGCAGATTGACAGAGTTGATGCTGACATCATGGAGTTATTGGCTGAACGAATGGGTTTTTCAAGGGAAATTGGTGAACTCAAAAAAGAAAAGAACCTCACTATTTTACAGATCAGACGTTGGAAAAAAATCATGAAAACCCAGATTGAGAGCGGAGAATTGCTTGGGGTTGATGAGGCCTTTGTCAGAGCTGTCTATGAATTAATTCATCAGGAAAGCATCAGGGTTCAGGGCGAGGTGATGAACAAAAAGTCAGACTCAGCGAAGGAGATGAGGGCATAAGTTTTTTTTTTACCTTAGCGCTTCAAAATAAAACAACATGATAAAGTTTCTGAGTGGGTTTGCATTAACCTTTTCATTCCTTTTTGTCTCTGCATCTGTAAGTAAGGCTCAGAGCAATTCACCATCAATGTCTGCATCACTTGAAAAACAGAAATCTGAAGCCAGATTGTTTGTTTCTCGTACTGCCCAGGCCGTTCTTGAGGCCCAGCCGCATGTGCTGAAAGGCGGTGTATCACAGGGCGATTTTGCAACAGCTGTTCATCACATCAGACATGCCATTGAATTGTATAAAAGTGCAAACTACAGACGCGCAGCCATGCATGCTGACCTTGCACGCAAGAGTGCTGTTAGATCTTGCAATGCCAACAAGGGGTCAATCAGTTCCAATTTAACTTCTTTGAATGAGCAGGAGAAGTCAATTCTACATGGACCTGTTCTGAAGGATGAAGAATTGAGAACAGAGGTTTCAAAGCTTTTAAAATTAAAGCCTACAATTTCTGATGCTGCTCTTCTTAAGTCAGATCTTAACGACCTCAAGCCTGCCCAACTGAATACTCTCTTGAAGTAGTTCCAGTTTTTATATATTAAAATGGCCGCCCACAAAGCGGCTATTTTTTTAAATGAACAAGGTCAGACTGCAGAATCCGTTTATCCAGCCGGCGATTATTTGAGAAAAACTATGTGCTTTCAGCTGAACTCTGCATGTTCCGATCAAACCAGAAAGTAACAGTACAAACACGCCGATAAGTACTCCGCCCTGTCCATGACTTATTGTGCTGTTAAGGCACATTGCACTTAGTCCGCCCATTCCGGTCATATGTGCGCTGATTTTCCATTTTATGTTGATCAGAGCGGTAATTAGTATGGCAGTAATCCCGCCTAGTTGTAGATTATAAATAATTTGAGGGAGGTTTGCATCCTGCAGCAACAGATAGGTGAAAAGATAGAAGGCTGTAGTGATGAAGTAAGGCCAAAAACGTTCCCTGGAGGCTTGCATTTGCAGGCTGGAAATGAAACCAAATTTCACCAACAGGAAGGAGAATAGAGCGGGTAAAATTGCTGTGTTAAGGAAAATGAGGGAGATGAGCAGTATTTTTTGGGTTGTGCTAATCTGAAAGAGACTGAAGCCTGTTGAACTCAGAATAATAGCAAGGCAAAGTGTTGGCGAGAAGACCGGATGAAAAACGGTGCTCAGAATTTTAGCCCAAAAATCTGTTTGTGGCAGCCGGGTTTCTTTTTCTGAATCCATGTTAAACCTCTTTCCTCATTCTGGCTACAGGAATGCCAAGTTGCTCGCGATATTTTGCCACGGTTCGTCGAGCAATGTTATATCCTTTTTCCTTTAGAATTGCAGCGAGTTTATCGTCTGGCAATGGTTTCTTTTTGTTCTCCGCGGAAATACAATCTTCAAGTATTTTTTTTACCTCCCGTGTGGAAACTTCTTCGCCGGAATCGGTAGATAGTGATTCGGAGAAGAACGATTTCAGCAGCAGAGTTCCGAAAGGAGTTTGTATGTATTTACTATTTGCTACCCGTGAAACGGTGCTGATATCTAACCCAACGCGATCGGCGATATCTTTCAGGATCATGGGTTTTAGTTTAGTTTCATCACCATCGCGGAAATATTCTTTCTGGTATTCATATATGGCGCGCATGGTTGAAAGCAGCGTTATTTCTCTTTGTTTAATAGCATCAATAAACCATTTCGCAGAGTCGATTTTTTGTTTAACAAACTGCACAGCCTCTTTTTTTTCTTTTTCGCGAAGTTTTGATTTTGAGTATTCTTCAAGCATTTGAGTGTAAACCTTGCTAACTTTCAGGTCTGGGGAGTTTCTGCTGTTTATGTACAAATCCTGATCGCCTCCTTCAGAATTCAACAGAATAAAATCCGGAATAACATGTAGCACGGAACGTTTGCCATCTGAAAATGTGTTCCCTGGTTTTGGGTTGAGTCTGGTTATTTCATGTATGATATCTTTAAGTGCTTCGTCGGTTATATTGAGTTTTTTGGCAATCTTATCGTAGTGTTTTTTGGAGAATTCCTCCATGTAATCTTCAATGATTTTGATAGCTGCAATGATTTTGTCTTCATGTTTTTCAGCATATCTGCGCCGAAGTTGGATAAGCAGGCATTCGCCAAGATTTCTTGCACCTATTCCCGGTGGATCGAAATCGTGTATAATCAGCAAAATTTTTTCAAGTTCTTTTTCTGTGATATGTATATTTTGAGAAAAGGCGAGATCATCCGCAATGAGAGGGATATCTCGGCGTAGATACCCATCATCGTCGATGTTTCCGATAAGAACTAATCCTGCCTGGTATTCCAGATCACTTAACT
>JBEGML010000279.1:0-3643 GCA_041183145.1 Bacteroidota bacterium
ATATTGTCAATTACTGCATTGTATTTTTCTCTCTTGGTCTTGTAAACAAGATCTTCCCGGTCAGTCCTCGAAATGGCCTTGTTAGTTGGAATCACCACAACATCCAGCTTATAGATATCCCAGAATTCGCCCGCTTCAGTTTCCGCTGTTCCTGTCATACCCGCCAGCTTGTGGTACATCCTGAAATAATTCTGCAGGGTAATAGTGGCAAATGTCTGCGTTGTTGCCTCCACCTTTACGTTCTCTTTTGCCTCAATAGCCTGATGAAGTCCGTCAGAATATCTCCTCCCTTCCAAAATCCTTCCTGTCTGCTCATCTACAATCTTTACCTTGTTGTCCATCACCACATATTCAACGTCTTTTTCAAACAGGGTGTAAGCCCTCAATAGTTGGTTGATTGTATGAACCCTCTCTGATGCAATGGAAAAATCTCTCATCAGAATCTCCTTTTTAGCAAGCTTCTCCTCATGACTGAGTGAACTTTTTTCAATCTCCGCAATCTCACCGCCTACGTCAGGCAGAACAAAGAATCGCTGATCTTCAGCGGTAGCCGAAACAAGTTCAATACCTTTTTCCGTTAGTTCTATAGAATTGTTCTTCTCATCAATTACAAAGAAAAGTTCCGCATCAACCTTGTGCATTTCTTTTCCATGATCCTGCATGTAAAAATTTTCGGTTTTCTGCAGTTGGGTTTTTACTCCGGCCTCACTCAGAAATTTAATGAGAGCCTTGTTTTTCGGCAACCCACGATGTGCACGTAATAAAGGCATTCCTGCCTCCTCATTCTTGCCTTCAGTCATTAACTTCTTTGCATCGGCAATTACAGTATTAATATAATTGCGTTGTGCATTAACAAGCTTTTCAACTTTGGGTTTGAAAAGATGAAACTCGTGGCTGTCTGCTTTTGCCGTAGGGCCTGAGATAATCAATGGTGTTCTTGCATCATCAATCAATACTGAGTCTACCTCATCCACGATGGCATAATGATGTTCGCGCTGCACGAGTTCCTCCGGGTTCCTGGCCATGTTATCGCGCAGATAATCGAAACCGAATTCATTGTTAGTTCCGTAAGTGATGTCGGCCCGGTAGGCGTTTCTGCGATCTTCTCCATTAGGGTCATGCAAATCAATACAGTCAACCGTAAGTCCATGAAACTCGAAAAGTGGTCCCATCCATTCGGCATCTCTTCTTGAAAGATAATTGTTCACAGTAACCACGTGCACGCCTTTCCCAGCAAGAGCATTAAGAAAGACCGGTAGTGTGGCAACCAAAGTTTTACCCTCTCCGGTTGCCATCTCTGAAATTTTCCCCTGATGAAGTACCATTCCACCGATCAATTGAACATCGTAATGCACCATGTCCCAGGTGATCATATTTCCGGCAGCCATCCATTGATTTTTCCAGATCGCTTTTTCTCCTGAAATACTGATGTGACCTCGTCGGCTCGCAAGCTTTTTGTCGTATTCCTGAGCCAATACCACAATCTCAGGGTTCTCCTTAAACAATCTGGCAGTTTCCCTGATAATGGCAAAAGCCTGAGGAAGAACATCAATTAGTTTTTCCTCTATTTTTTTATTGATAGATTTTCTGAGCTGGTCAATACTGTCGTATATCCGTTCTTTTTCCTGAAAATCGAGATCCGTTTCTGTATCGATTCTCTTTTTTAAGGTATCAATTTCTGCCTGTTCCTCTGAGAAATGATTCCTGATTTCTTCACGAACCTTTTGAGCAAGGGCACGTAGTTCATCAGCATCGCTGCCTTTGAGCTTTTCAATGGCAGCCCTGGTTTTATCAAGAAGGGGATTAAGCTCTTTGATGTCGCGGTCAGATTTTTTACCAAATAAACCGCTCAGTGATTTACTGAGAAATCCAAACATGTAAATGTGTTCAATTAAGCCTGCGAAGGTACTATTTTGGAAATAATGTTGCTGCATACATTTAATATATCACCCGCAGGGGTAAGCTTGTTATTCTAAGTTTTTTGCTTCGCTCTGTTGTTTTTTATTCCTCTCGGTGCCCGATCAAAAATTTTTCATGAGGCTCGCTCAAAATCTTAATAAAAATTTAACTTTGTGTCCCTAACACAAAAAAACCTTCAATGAAGAAATTGTACATCTCCATTATTTTCCTTGCCTCCACAGCTTTTGCAGCCAAGGCGCAGCCAGACACCCTCCTTTTTGAGGACTTTGAGGCTGACTCAATTACCTACATCGTTTCTCAGGCACCCTCCGGTTCCGATGCCTTCTGGGTAAATTTCGACCAAGATGGAATTCCTGATGCAAGTGGCGGTAATCGTCCCGGCGACTGGTTTCTCATAAGTGGTTTTGCTGATGTAGACTCAAGCACCACTGCCATCGGATGCAACTCCTGGTCATTTCCTGATCTTAATCAGCAACAAAACTGGTTGATGCTGCCTCCCATCACCCTCACTGATAATTCTGGTATGCTCTACTGGAAGTCAGCCTCCCGCCAGACTCCCCTCTATCTTGACGGTTATCAGGTAAGAATTTCTACAAACGGAAACCTCGAAACCGCATTTAACGATACGGTAGCTGAATATGCCGAATTCACAGATCAAGCCGCCAACGTTGATTCAAGCAGTATTTCTGCACTCTTCAATAGTCATGTTTTCTCTCAGGGCTTCGTCGCCGGATCTGACGGTCAATACATTCAATACAGCGGTGATTCTCTCCGTTTTATCTGCGAATTGCGTCCTGATTCAGTAAGCCTTGCGGCGTATTCAGGACAAACCATCTACATAGCCTTTTTAGGAAATTCAGTGGATGATAACTTACTTGAAATTGATGATATCAGAGTGATGGGTAAGGGAAGCGGTAACTCGCTGGCTGATAACGCCAATAACCTCCCTGCTCTTTCAATCAGCCCGAACCCTGCTTCCGACTATTTCCGTCTTGATTACCCCATTACAAAAGGTACACAGGCTAAGATTGAAATTTTTGATATCTCCGGTAAATTGGTAAAAACCGAAAAAACAGGGTTTCTTATGAAAGGCAATCATTTCTCAGTTGTGAATGTTGCTGATATGCCATCAGGAAACTATCTGGTAAACCTAACAACCAACGATAATACCTCAACTGTGAAACTCACCGTTTCTCACTAAAAGGTTCTGCAAAAAATCATAAAAGGGTCGCTCCGAATCGGGCGGCCCTTTTTCTTTAATACATCGTTCTCAGCAGATATGGTTTAGGCTTTTCATCGTTTTATCTTATTTAGTAAATTTGTGAAAATCAATACCATGAAAAAACTTTTTTACTCAACCGCCTTGTTGGCATTTTTCTCCACAGTAACTCAGGCACAACCTGACACCCTCCTTTTCGAGGACTTTGAGGCAGACTCAATTAATTACATCTTTTCTCAGGCACCCAGCGGCTCCGACCCCTTCTGGGTAAACTTCGATCAGGATGGAATTCCTGATGCAAGTGGCGGCAATCGCGCCGGCGATTGGTTTCTTATTAGCGGTTTTGCAGATGTTGACTCAGCAACCACCACAATTGGATGCAACTCCTGGTCATTTCCTGATCTTAATCAGCAGCAAAACTGGTTGATGTTGCCTCCAATCAGCCTTTCAGGTAACAACGGAATGCTTTACTGGAAGTCAGCCTCCCGTCAAACACCCCTTTAT
>JBEGML010000280.1:0-3335 GCA_041183145.1 Bacteroidota bacterium
ATCCGGGATGACCAGTACTTTCAAAGTATCCAATACGAACCGGCTTAATCACATCTGTTTCGAAGGCTTGAAGTGTTTTTAAAAATTCGTCTTCTGCATAAGGATCAACAGCCACAAGCAAACCGCCATTTGTCTGCGGATCACAAAGCCAGAGGAATTCAATTCCGTCTAAACCAGGGCAAAATTCCTGTACTGCCTGATAGTTAGAAGTTGTGATGTTGGGGTAAACAAATTTTGCAGCCAGCTCACGACTTTCCTCAAAAACAGGAACTATATCTTTATTCAAAACAATACTGCATCCGCTTCCTGAAGCCATTTCATGCAAATGCCCGAGGAGTCCGAAACCAGTAACATCAGTAAGAGCATGTACGCTGTTAAGCGAACTCAAAGCTTCACCTGCAATATTTAATTGACTCATAGTTTCGATCATAAGCTTTTCGCCCGTATCCGATATCAGACCTCTCCTGTACGCAGCAGCAAGGATACCCGTTCCGATAGGTTTGGTAAGATAAAGAAAATCACCGGCCTTTGCTCCTGAATTGGATTTCAATCTCTTCTTATCGCAAAAACCATTTACTGCGAGTCCGAAAATAGGCTCTTCTGAATCTATGGTATGCCCACCTGCAATCATAACTCCGGCCTCCTGACATGTTTTTAAAGCCCCCTTCATAACTCTTGAAGATTCAGAAACAGGAATTTTTGAAGCCGGCCAGCCAAGAATAGCAAGGGCGAAAGCCGGAGTACCGCCCATGGCATACACATCGCTAATGGCATTTGCAGAAGCGATAACTCCAAAGGAGAAGGCATCATTTACAACAGGGGTAAAAAAATCAACAGTAGAAATCAGCACCTGACCGGCATTTAATTCCCATACTGCGGCATCTTCATTGTGTATATTTCCGCTTAGAAGGTTCTTATGCGGCGCTTGCCGGAAAGAATGTAATACCTCATTAAGAGCGGCAGGAGGCAGTTTACAACCACAACCCGAACCTTTTGAAAAATCGAGAAGTTTAATCATTCCTTTTTTTTATTCATTTCAGTTTTGAGAAATTGCCTGATGCTCTCAAAACAAAAATCATAGCTACCCTCAAATATGATTGTTTTATCTGCCTCACGCTGCGACTGGCTCCATTCATAATTCTCATCATAATACTCAAGCATGATTTCTAACCATACATTTTTATCGCCATCATTTAATGCCTGTAGTGCATTTTTGAGCCTCAATCCGCCCAGTTTTCTCTCTAATTTTCTTGTAGATTCTGAAAGTTGCTCCAGACTGAAAACACCGTATTCCCGGAGGATATTCTGCTTCCTCTCTTCTTTTGAAATTTCTATTTTCAGTACACGGGCAGCGCGCATCGAATTATAAAACGAATCAGGAATTTTTATCTTACCTACAAGTCTGCTTTCGTTTTCTACCAGAATACAAGAATATGCACGCAAAGAAAAAAGTGAGGCAGCCAATAAATTTTCAAATTGTTCATTCGAGGGTTGCGCTTCCATACCCAGATGTCCGAATGCAGAGCCCCGATGTGACGCGAGATATTCAAGATCAATAACCGGCCATTCCTCAGACAAGGCACGAAGGATGTTCGTTTTGCCTGTGCCTGTCTTGCCACCTATCACAAGGAGCTCCGGCGTTTTGTTGATCATATCGGGCACCCAGTTTCTGAAATTTTTGTACCCTCCTTTTATCACACGTGTCCGGAAGCCCGCGGCCGATAAAATCCAGCCGAAAAAAGCACTTCGCATACCACCGCGCCAACAATAAATATACACTTCACCAACCACCGACAATGCATCTACTTTGGCAATCATGTCTGAAAACAAAGGCCCTGCAAGCCGAAACCCAAGTCGAACTGCAGCATCTCGCCCCTCCTCTTTGTAGCAAATGCCAACCTGCCTTCGGTGTTCATCATTCAGAACGGGAACATTCACGGCACCCGGAATATGGCCCTGGCGGAATTCAGACTCACTGCGGACATCAATCAGCACTGTTTCCTGTGAAAAGATGTCCTGCGGGTTAAAAGCAAGGGCTTCATTGCTCTTCATAACCGGACTTATGCTGATTTGGGGAATTGACGGGTTTAACGCTATTAAACGGTATTTTCATGGAATTCAATAGCAGTGGAATTCGTTCATGATGAGTATCGGTAATCAAGACCTGTCCGAATGGCTTTATACAACACATATTCAGCAGAGCCAGCATTCTTGACTCATCGAGTTTATCGTAAATGTCATCCAGCATCAGAATCGGACTTTTGCCAGTTTGTCTGTGCAGAAAAATAAATTGTGCGATTCGCATAGACACTACCATCGTTTTTTGCTGGCCCTGCGAAGCAAATTTCCAAGCTGGCATTGATCTGATATTAAGGTCGAGATCATCTCGATGAATACCGGTTAAAGTATGCTGGGAAGCGCGGTCTCTGTCTATATTTTTCCTGAGTAAGGCACCCATAGATTCCTGAACAAGGTGAGAAACAAGACTTATCGATACTTCCTCACTGTTGCCGGCAATATCTTTATATACCTGAGCAAATAGCTGGTTGAATTCATCAAAAAATGAATTTCTGGATTTGAATATGGCATCGCCCGCAGAAGACAACTGCTCATCATAAATCTCCAAGGCCACGGGATCGAAATAGGCTTGTTCGCTAAAATTTTTCAACAGCTGATTCCTCTGTTTAAGGATTCTGTTGTAAATCAACAGGTTTTCCAGATATTCCCTATCGTACTGGCTGATGATGCTGTCCATGAACTTTCTGCGCACATCAGACTGCCCGGTAATGAGCTCAGTATCCTCAGGCCTGATAAAAACCAAAGGAATTTTGCCAATGTGGTCTGAAAGCCTTGGATATTCTTTTTTATTAAGTTTAAATTGCTTTTTGTCAGACCTTTTCAATCCGCAGTATATTTCCATAGCGGCTCCAGATTCGTCAGTGTAGAATCCCTGAATGACGAAAAAAGGCGCACCGATACTAATATTCTGATTATCAATGACATTAATTGCGCTTTTACAAAATGACAAGTAATAAACAGCGTCCAGCAGATTGGTTTTCCCAATGCCGTTATTTCCGGTTATACAATTAAATCCAGGCCCGAAATCCACTTCTGACTGCGGATAATTCTTAAAATTGAGCAAGGAAAGTCGTGTTAATTGCATTTTTGCAAAGTTACCTAAAAGGAGCAGATGAGAAGTTATGGAAAAAAATCATAAATTTGCGGCCTTGTTTATTTCAGGCTAAATCCAAATGGCAGAACAAAAAGAAGAAGTAGTTTTAGATGTGCAGGAGGCCTACTCCCGCACAGAACGATACATCGAAGACAACAAACGC
>JBEGML010000281.1:0-5501 GCA_041183145.1 Bacteroidota bacterium
GATTGGCATAAACCTTTTCCTGACAGCCCCCACAATATTTCTTTCAACCAAACCCCTCAACCAAACTTCAACAAAAACTTCGATTTACTAATCACACACCTTCGGGATAAGAATAAACAAGGACAAAAAATCCTGCTTTTTGCAGATACACAAAAACAACTTGAAAGAATCTTCTCGGTTCTGGAAGATGTAAACGCCTCACGCGGATATCGTTTTCCTATCGATGAAGTTTGCCCTTTTCTATATTCCATTCATGAAGGCTTCACAGATGAAACCCTGAAGATCAGTTGCTACACCGACCATCAAATCTTCGATCGCTATCACCGCTTTAAACTCAAAGATCAGGGACTTCAAAGGGCAGAAGCGCTTACTCTTAAAGAATTACAAGGACTAAAACCCGGAGATTATGTAACACACATCGATCACGGAGTCGGGAAATTCGACGGACTGGAAAAAATTGAGGTCAATGGCAAATTACAGGAAACCATAAGACTTATATATAAAGACAATGACATCGTCTACGTCAGCATACACTCCCTGCACAGAATAGCAAAATATACAGGACAGGAAGGTACTATACCAAAACTTAATAAAATTGGAACCAACACCTGGTCTAACCTTAAAGAAAGAACTAAGAAAAAAGTTAAAGAGATAGCTTTCGATCTCATTAAACTATACGCCAAAAGAAAAATGTCAAAAGGGTTTGCCTTTAGCCATGATACCTATCTGCAAACCGAGCTGGAGGCATCTTTCATCTATGAAGACACACCCGATCAGATTAAGTGCACTGCTGATGTAAAAAAAGATATGGAGTCACCCTCTCCAATGGATCGGCTTGTATGCGGTGATGTAGGTTTCGGAAAAACAGAAATCGCCCTCCGAGCTGCTTTCAAAGCGGTTGCCGATAGTAAACAGGTGGCCGTTCTGGTACCCACAACCATCCTGGCTTTGCAACATTTTAGAACTTTCAGCGAACGCCTGAAAAACATGCCTTGTAAAGTAGATTTTATTAACCGTTTCAAATCTACAGCTGAAACAAAAAAAACACTCGAAGAGCTCGCACAAGGCAAAATAGACATCCTCATCGGCACTCATAAAATTTTAGGTAAAGAAATAAAATTCAAAGACCTCGGTCTGATGATTATCGACGAGGAACAAAAATTCGGCGTCGCTGCAAAAGATAAACTAAAAACTATGCGCGCCAACATCGATACGCTCACTCTGACAGCAACCCCGATTCCTAGAACCCTGCAGTTCTCTATGATGGGAGCCCGCGATCTAAGCGTCATCACCACTCCGCCCCCAAACCGCTACCCTGTACAAACAGAAGTAACAGGATTCAATGAAGAGAAAATCAGAGATGCTGTGGCATTCGAAATCAGTAGAGGCGGACAAGTATTTTTCGTTCACAACAGAGTTCAAAATATCAAGGAAGTAGCAGGAATGATTTCACGCCTGTGCCCCGATGCAAAAGTTCTCATCGGGCATGGTCAAATGGAAGGGGAGAAACTCGAAGAAGCCCTGGTAGATTTTATTAATGGCGACTTTGATGTCCTGGTCTCTACCACCATCATTGAATCAGGACTCGACATCCCAAATGCAAATACCATCATCATCAATAATGCACATCTCTTCGGACTTAGCGATTTGCACCAGATGCGCGGACGGGTAGGAAGATCCAACAAGAGAGCATTTTGCTACCTGCTCACTCCACCTCCGATAACCCTCACCGAAGAAGCCCGAAAAAGGTTGAAAGCTATCGAAGAATTTGCAGGGCTTGGCTCAGGATTCAACATAGCAATGCGCGACCTCGATATACGGGGCGCAGGTAACCTACTCGGTGCAGAACAAAGTGGTTTCATCTCGGAAATAGGTTTCGATATGTACATGAAAATTCTCAATGAGGCAATTACAGAACTTAAGGAAACGGAATTCAAAGACATTTACGAAAAAACATCCTTCCGCGACAGGAAAAATGCACTATCCGGTGTTTACGGCCAAACCTTCATTTCCGACTGTCAGCTCGATACAGATCTACCCCTCGGATTTCCCGATGAATATATTTCAAACACCGCTGAACGAATCGCGTTATACAGAGAACTAGATGAAATGCAAAGCCCCGAAGGACTGGAAAAATTCCGATCCAACCTAAACGATCGCTTCGGCGCCTTGCCAAAAGAATCAGCCGAATTACTTGAAGTTATTCCTTTGAGATGGAAAGCCATCGAACTGGGCATAGAAAAAATTATCATCAGAAACAACCGAATGACCTGCTATTTCATTTCTAAAGCTGATTCCCCATATTATCAGAGCGAATCTTTCTCAGCCGTTCTGCAATTTGTAAAAACAGAGGCAGCTACAGGTAAACTTAAAGAAACACCAAATGGCAAACTCACGCTCAGCTTTCAGGGTGTCAACCATATTTCAGCCGCCATGGAGAAACTAAACAAGGTTTTGAGCTATCTCAATAATTCATACCATGCATGATTTTTACTAAATTTGTATAAAGAGTCGTTATGAAAAAGTTGATTTACCTCACCGTTCTTTCAATGGGTTTTCTTTTTGCCACTTCGTGCAAAAAGGACAAAGAGGTGACTCCGGAAAAATCGGAAGAAACACCGGTCACACCATCTGTGCCTGGATCCGGAACAGTTACCCTCAATTTTATTAATATGGCAGGAAACGAAGCCCTTGCGCTGGGAGAAAAGCACTACCTGACCCTTAATTCCGACTCCATAAAAATTGATATCCTAAAATATTATGTTTCTAATTTCCGGCTGGTAAAAGAAGATGGAACAGAACATAATGTGCCTGAATCCTACTTTCTGGTTGATGCCGCCAATCCCTCGAGCCATACTGCAGTACTTCCTAACATACCCCCGGGTAACTATACCTCCCTCAAATACATCATCGGTGTTGATAGCGCAAGAAATGTAAGTGGTGTACAAACCGGAGCCTTAGATCCGGCCAACGGCATGTTCTGGACCTGGAATACCGGCTACATCATGGCAAAAATTGAGGGATCATCCCCCCAGTCAGGCGCGCCCGGTAATGCAATCTCATTCCACATTGGTGGATTCTATGGCAGTGGATCCGGTGTAAAAAATGTTGAACTACCCCTGAACACTAAAATGGTAGTAAATAACAACTCCAATCCCCGTATCAACATTAAATCAGATGTTCTGGAATGGTTTAAAACTCCTACAAGCCTCGAACTTTCATCCACCTATCTGGTTGTAACAACAGGACCATTAAGCAGAACCATAGCAGCAAATTACGCCGATATGTTCACGCTTCAAGGAATATCATACTGATGAAATACATAGGCTTTTTTCTCACTCTTGCAATTTTCCTACAGGCTTGCAGAATAGACGAACCTGTAGAAAAGATGCTTTCAAACGAGTTTGAAATTGAGTTTAAACAACCGCCCTCTTTCGGAAAACCCCATAACGACTTTTCATCAAACCCCATCACATATGATGGTTTCATTCTTGGAAAAAAACTATTTTACGATGGCATTCTCGCCTCCGACCCACAGGTTCCATGCAGCAGCTGTCACCAACAAAATTCTGCCTTTGCAAATACCGATCATTCCCTTAGTCATGGTGTTAATGATCAATTAGGTCTTCGTAACACCCCTCCCCTCTTTAACCTCGCCTGGAATCCCGGACTCATGTGGGATGGAGGTATAAATCACCTCGAGGTACAACCTTTCGCCCCAATTACGAATCCACTCGAGATGAATGAAAGTCTCGAAAATGTAGTGAAAAAATTGCAGGCGCACCCCAGATATCCCTCCCTGTTCAAAACAGCATTTGGCTCCGACTCAATTACCACACAAAATATAGGTAAAGCTCTCGCACAGTTTTTAGGCACAATGGTAAGTGCAAATTCCAAATACGATCAGGTTATCGCAGGAAATGCTGAGTTCGACGAATCTGAAAAAGCAGGTCTTGAAACCTTCCGCAACAAATGCGCATCTTGTCATTCAGAACCACTTTTTACAGACCATTCTTACAGAAATATTGGACTTAAACCAGGAACTGGCCTGCCGGATGAAGGCCGAAAAATCATCACCAGATTAGATTCTGATTCCGGGAAATTCCGCGTGCCAAGCCTTAGAAATATCGAAGTCACCGCACCCTATATGCACGACGGAAGATTCTGGACTCTTGAAGCAGTTATGAATCACTATTCCGGCACGCCCTTCCAATCCTCAACCCTAGACCCTAAACTAAAACTAGGCATACCACTTAGTCAAACCGAAAAATCCAATTTGATCGCCTTCCTCAAAACACTTACCGACAAAGATTTTCTGAAAGACAAAAGATTTTCTGAAGAATAAACTATCACTTGATTAACTCTTTTCTCAAAGCAGAAAACAAATCAGGATACAAATAGCTGAATCCACTCATCCTGATTCTTTCGGAACTAACCGCAACACCCGCAGTGACCATAACTGACATCTCTCCAAGCATGGCCTTTAAAACAAACTCCGGAACATGCGGCAAAAAAACCGGTCTGCTGAGAACATCGCCAATACACTTAATCAATGTGTCATGCCTTACACTCTGAGGACCCGTTGCATTATAAATTCCTTTACAATCTTTATTCTTGAGACAATGCAAAAACATCCTGCAGACATCATCAATATGAATCCAAGGAATCATCTGCTTCCCGCTACCCAGGCTGGAACCAACATAATATTTAACCGGTAAAGCAAGTTTAGGTAAAGCTCCGCCATCGGCAGACAATACAATACCAATTCTCAAAATGGCACCACCTCCGGTTGCCTTTTGAATGAGATTAGTGCTCGATGCTTCCCATTTCCTGCAAACATCAGCCATAAAATCACTTCCGCCCTCGTCGGTTTCCGAAAAAACATGCTCACTCGTTGTAGCACCATAATAACCAACAGCACTCGCGCATATTATCCTACCCTGAAAACCACCGCGCTCTTCTATCTTTTTCTTTAATAACTCACCGGGCATGGTTCTGCTCAGCAACAATTCCTCCTTTCGCGGCTTAGTCCAGCGCTTATCAGCAATACCTTCTCCGGCAAGATGCAAAATATGACCTGCCCATTCCAATGCCGCTTCATCAATACGTCCGGCCTTAATATCCCATTCGAAAACCTTTTGTCCTGAAAATTTACCACGCCTTGAAAGCCAGGCAACTTCATAGCCCTCTTGCTCAAGAATTTGCGTCAATCGTCTTCCAAGTAAACCACTACCTCCAGAAATGAGTACTTTTTTTGCAATTTCCATATTCATTCAACACACATGCATGATGAATGTTGCTGAGTTTTTTTTGATAATTAGGGCTCAGTACTGCGCTGCCGGCAGGACTTTTTTGAGATGCAATCCTGCACCAATGAGATAATTAAAAACTACTTGAAATGGAAATAGTCAATCCATTGGATGCAGGCACATTCCTGCAAATACCACCTACACAAAAAATACCCGCCCTCTGACGACCATAACCAAGGGTAATCCTTGTAG
>JBEGML010000282.1:0-4480 GCA_041183145.1 Bacteroidota bacterium
TTTTTGGAGGGTGCAAATATAGAATTTGGCTTGGATTTTCCCAAGGTTAATTCTCAATGAAGCACACATAATTGTAAATTTGCAGGAACATATATTTATGAGGCTATTTCTGATATTGGTCTTGATGCCAATTGTGACCAATGCTCAATTCTACTTTAACCGGACTGATACAGTGCCCGTTCTGATTAGCGGACAGGCATTAAAACTGCCCTTCACCGGGGGAGAAAATTTCCTGATTGTTTCAGAGATTGATTGTAATTTGGATGGTCAAAAAGACCTTTTTCTTTTTGACAGAACGGGTAACAAACCATCCGTTTTTATCCATTCAGGTCAAGCCAACACATCTGATTATTCTTTTGGTTTTCAATACCTTAACAGATTTCCAAAGATGCAGGGGTGGGTTTTGCTGAGAGATTACAACTGCGATGGCAAGGAGGATATTTTTACTAGTACAAATGCGGGCATAAAAATCTTTAAGAATACATCAAGCCCAACATCAGGCCTTCAGTTCGAGTTAGCAACTACCCTATTGTACGCTTATTTTCTGGATAACCCTCCGTCGAATTACTTCAATCTTTACGTCACATCGGTTGATATTCCTGCAATATACGATGCTGATAATGATGGTGATATCGATATTCTGACCTTCGATTTCGCCGGTAGCAGGCTTTCTTATTTCGAAAATCACTCACTAGATTGGTACGGAAACTGTGATAGCTTAAATGCCTTCGTTCTTACAGATGAGTGCTGGGGAAACTTCACAGAAAATTTCAACACCAACAGCGTCACATTAAACGACTGCCGATCGTCAGGTGATGCCATGGCAGAAACTGAAAACTCAAGGCACAGTGGATCCTGTACGCTCTGTGCAGACCTCAACGGAGATAGCCTGCGAGATTTGGTTATCGGGGATATCTCCTTCAACAATATGACCTTTCTGCAGAACGGTGGTACCTTGCAGGATGCAAATATGGTCTGGCAGGATTCACTTTTCCCAAATAGCTCCGGCACACCGGTAAATTTACCATTATATCCTTGTGCATTCTATGTTGATGTCAATCACGATCAGGTGCGTGATTTACTTGTAAGCCCCAACGCCGGCGCATGCTCCGCCAACAACACTTCTCTGTGGTTATATGTGAACACTGGCAGTGACGCAAATGCAAACTTTGTTTTTCAGCAAAATAATTTCCTGCAAAATGAGATGATAGAAACCGGAGAGGGGGCTTATCCGGTAATTGTAGACATTGATCAGGACGGCTTAAAAGATCTGATTATCGGCAACTATGGATACTTGGGAAATAGTTGCGACTACATCTCCAAGATGATGGCTTTTAAAAATACCGGCAATAACGAGGATCCTGAATTTACGCTCCTCACGCGCGACTTTGCAGGAATAGGTTCTCTCAATATTCAGAATGCAATTCCAACATTTGGGGATCTGGATGGGGATTTAGATTTTGATATGGTTGTTGGAGATGCAACTGGAAGGCTTTATTACTTCACAAACACCGCATCCACAGGAACCCCTCCAAACTATACACTTCTCTCCTCTTCTCCACTCAGCGGTATAGATGTTGGAAATTTTGCTGCACCTCAATTAGTTGATTTAAACAGAGATGGGAAACTCGATCTTGTAGTTGGCGAGGCAGGTGGGAACCTCAATTATTTTGAGAATACCGGCACACCATCAGCAGCCATTTTTAATACGGTGCCCACAAATGATAGCCTTGGGAAGGTTTTCGTCACGCCGGGATTCACCATCACAGGTTACAGTCACCCCTGCTTTTTTGAATTTGGGGGTGAATTTCATCTACTAGTTGGTTCAACAACGGGATCTATTTTTAGATATTCAGACATTGATGGTAATTTGAATGGAGCGTTCAACCTTGTGTCATCAGAATTTCAAGGTCTTGCCCTTGGGAGCCGTTCAGCATGTGCTGTAAGCGATCTCACCTCAGATGGGCAGCCCGAGATGATCTTAGGAAATTTTTCCGGTGGAGTACACTTTTTTATGGGAGATCTGCTCGCCGGCACTAATGCAGCACTCGGTTATAAAAGCCAATTGCTCCTATATCCCAATCCCAGCGAAGTGGGCGAGTTAAGCATGCAGCTCAAGATAAAAGATTTTAAAGGACAACATCGAATACAAATTTTTGATCTTGGCGGCAGATTATTAATTGACGAAGAACGCTCAGCATCAGAAACGCATTACTTGAGAACTGATTTAGGTTCCGGCTGTTATCTAATAGTTGTTGTTGCAGAGCAAGCGCGATTCTCGCAAAAATGGATTATTCGATAACCACCGTCCGCAAAAAAGAGCGTGCAGCTATATTACTGGCATTGCTTTTCCTCCTGATTGGTTGTAGAAGAGATTCGCATATCTGGAAGCAAGGCATCGGTGAATACCCGGAAAATGTAGCAAAAATCATTCAGGCCAAGTGTGCCACACCCGGTTGTCACACTAACGTAAGTAAAAATGCCGCAGCCGGGTTGTCGCTGGAAACCTGGGAGGATCTGTTCAAAGGAACTGTAAATGGTGCAGCAGTTATTCCATTCAGTCCGGGGCAAAGCACCCTCTTCCTTTTTACCAACACCTTCCCAGAACTTGGAGCATCAAATAAACCGACAATGCCGGTAAATGGTGACTCACTCAGTAAATCGGAGGTAGAAATCCTTCTGCAATGGATAAAGGATGGAGCCCCGGATCAGGCAGGAAAGATAAAGTTTCAGGATAATCCATTCCGATCAAAGTATTATGTAGTCAACCAAGGTTGTGACTTGGTGACCGTTTTCGATGCTGATACAAGACTACCTATGAGGTACGTAACTGTTGGTCATACCGAGGGGTTTACTGAAAGTCCTCATCAAATAAGGCTCTCACCGGATGGAAAATATTGGTATGTGATTTTCCTTACAGGGATGTACTTCCAGAAATACAGCACAGAAAATGATTCATTGGTTGCTGAGTTACCCATAGGATCGGGGCAGTGGAATACCTTTCAGATAACATCTGACAGCAAGTACGCTTTTTTGGTTGATTACAGCTCAGGTGAAGCCAATACGATTGGCGAGGGAATTGTTGCTTGTGTGGATTTGGAAACCTTCAAGATTGCCGGTAAATACTGTTGTGGAATTTTCAATTATCCTCATGCGATTGCTCTTATTCCGGGAAAGAAACAACTAATGGTTTTTAATCAGGAAGGCAGCCAATATTACATCATTGATTTTTCTGCCTCGATTAAATTTCCTGAAATCTCTGACTCAACAATGAATGGAGCTCAGGGCAAGATTTTAAAGCCGCATGATATTGTTTTCAGTGAAGATGGGAACGAGTATTATGTAAGTTGTCAGGCTACTGACGAGGTCCGAATTTTTGACACCGAAAGCCATAAATTACTGGGAATCATTCCTACCGGCACCTTTCCTCAGGAATTGGCCTTGGACCCCGTAAATAGACTCTTATATGTCACCTGCATGGAAGACAAAAATTCATTCCCCGGCAAAAGAGGCAGTGTATATATTTTAGACCTCTCAACAAGAACAGTGAAATCAAAAGTATATACCGGGCATCAGCCACACGGGATTGCAATTGACAGATCACAAGGCATCGCAATAGTAACTAACCGTAATTCTGCCTCTGATGGTCCTGCCCCTCATCACACCACATCATGCGGTGGCAGAAATGGCTCTGTTTCATTCATTGACCTAAATACTCTTGAGTTCATTCGTGGATCGGCAGTGGAAGTTTCAGTTGATCCTTATTTTATTTCAATCAAACCCTAATGCAATCAGAACAAGATTTCCCAATCCCAGATATACTGGGAACACTTAATGAATCACAAAGAAAGGCTGTGCTGAACACTGAAGGGCCGATGATGATTGTTGCAGGAGCAGGATCAGGAAAAACAAGGGTAATTACCTTTAGAATAGCTCATCTTATTCACAAGGGAGTAGACCCATTCAATATTCTTGCCCTGACTTTTACCAATAAAGCCGCTAAAGAAATGAAAGATCGAATTAGCGCCATGTTGGGTAACGCCGATGCTAGAAATCTATGGATGGGAACATTCCACTCTGTTTTTGCAAAAATTCTAAGAGTGGAAAGCGACCGAATTGGCTATCCACAGGATTTTACAATTTATGACACCGAAGACTCAAAGAACCTTCTGAAGGCAATCATTAAAGAACTTAATCTTGATGATAAGCACTACAAGCCTTCGATGGTTTACGGAAGAATTTCTTCGGCCAAAAACAACTTGATTTCATGGCAAGCCTACCAAAGAAATGCGGAAATATTAGCACACGACGAATCCTCTCGTCTTCCACTTTGCGGAAAAATTTATGAAATTTACTCAAATCGTTGTTTCCGATCCGCAGCGATGGATTTCGATGACCTGCTTTTTAACACCAATGTTTTGTTCAAAGATCATCCTGACGTATTAAACAAATACCAGCACAGGTTTCGATACATCATGGT
>JBEGML010000283.1:0-5462 GCA_041183145.1 Bacteroidota bacterium
GGTTTTATTACGTAAAGCACCTAAGTAGTTTTTTTTTGAATAATAAAGGAATTCTGCCCCAGTTCGGCCGGATTTTTTTGCGTGTTGAACTCACTCACATAAGCAAATTAACTCTATTTCCGCTGAAACAACTACTAAGGAAAATCCATTAAAAACACCTCGTAAATCTGTTTTTTAATTTGTGAATTTTCTGAACAATCATGCTTACTGAGCGCCTCATTGTTGCGAACACAAAAAAACTGCATAAGATGGCTCCCAATTTCAATCGCAAAATATTATATTCGTCATTCGAATAAACCTGAATTCTTGAACCGACTTTATTTTTCTGCCTTCATCTTTGCTTCCAGTCTCATTCTGGCCTGTACTGCTGCTAAAAAATCTACGCTTATGCAGGGCGATGCCGATCGTGGCGCCTCTATTTTCCCGGGCTTAACCCTTGTTGATCTCGAAAAGGGAAAAGCGGCCTATGAAAAGAATTGTCAGACTTGTCATAATCTTAAACGTCCTTCCGCATACTCAGAAAGCCAATGGAAAAACCTGGTACCAAAAATGTCTGCAATGGCGAATAAAAAGGCCGGAAGCAGTGTAGTAACCGAGGAGGATAAAACAAAGATTCTGCAGTATGTGGTAACCATGTGCAAACAGTGATTTTCATTTGAAAATTCCTAAAAATTTTCGTATTTTTTGTTCTTAAGAGAGTTGATTAACAGGATTAAGCATAAATTAAAAAGTAGTTGTCAGTCTCTCCTCTTCTCGATGGGTGTGCCTTACAAATTCTTTCTATCCAATGAGAAAAATGTAATATTAATGTACCATGGTGTATGCGAAAAAATAAATCCATTCAATAGTCGGCATTGCTACCTTTCAAACTTTGAAAAGCAAATCAGATATCTCAAACGCTGTTCAAATATAATTTCTGTGGAGGATTTTTTTGACAGCAGGTTTGATCCTAATCAAAGTAACGTTGCCATTACATTTGATGATGGTTATAAAAATAATCTAAGCCATGCACTACCAATTTTGGAAAAATATAACGTGAAGGCTTCAGTCTATATCACCGGACTTGCCAAGAGCGAAGAAAAAATAATTTGGGCTGACCTTTTACAAATGGTCTGTTATTTCCGAAAAAAGGATTTTGTGTTGCAAGGTGAAACCTATTCAATAGAAAACCGAATCGCAATAAGAAAGTCAGACAAAAAGTCTCTGCTTAATATTATAAAAGATGAAAAACCCGAATATTATGTCAAACAAGAGTTGTTTAATCAGCTCTTACATGATTTTATACAAATTCGAGATAAGTATAGGGAGCAATGGGAGCTCCTGACAGACAATGAAATTATAAAACTCTCTTCATCGCCTCTCATCACCATAGGCTCTCATGCAATGCAGCACAATAATCTCGGAAATATCGAACCTGAGACTGCTATTAATGAAATTAAGATATCCCAAAAATATCTTGAAAACCTTACTCAAAAACCTGTTTCTGAAATCGCTTTTCCTGATGGATCATATTCTCACTACTTATTACAATATTGCAGTGAAATCGGATTATCACGCCAACTAATTTCTGAGCAATTTAAACTCCCAGAAGATCGTGGTTACTCGAATCTGAAAACCAGATATGGCATTTATCAATCAGGAAATTGGTCTGAACAAATTATCCCACGGTTAATCCGATGACAACCTCTGAATATCGATTTGAACGATTCTCTGATGAAAAGTTCGACGATCTGATTCAATTGTTCAGATCAGGTGATCGTTATTTTTCACGAGCTTTCTTCAAAAAAAAATTTAACACTTCTTATACAGGAATTTCCAATGTAGGTTATATGGCCTACCAAATTAACAGCGGAACTCCTGTTGCTTTTATATGCGTTTTTCCTGTCTTTCTTCAGGTTGATGGAAATGAAATTCTTGCTGCACAGACAGGAGATGCAATCACCCATCCTCTTCATCGAAAGAAAGGCTTGTTTATTCTCCTCGCAAAAAAAACTTTTGATCTTTGTCGTGTACTGGGTATCAGAATTGTATTTACTTTTCCAAATAATAATTCAGCTCACGGCTTCTTTAGGAAATTGAACTTTGTTGAAGATGGGAAAATTAATCGTTACTCGATAATATTGAATTCAGGTATCATTCAAAAACTTATTCAAAAAATATTACCAGAAAATTATTTCAAATGGAGATTCAAGTCTTTCAATGAATGGACGCCTCCTGCTACTTGTGATAATCAGATTTCTGTAATGAGGAATCTTGCTTACCGGAATTATAAATTATTCAACGAAAAATATGTGTACGTCCGTAATGAAGTTTCTATTACTTTTAAGATTAATCATGGTTTGCACATTGGAAATATCTATTTTCATAAAAAGTTGTCTAGTGATGAATTATTGAAAATAATAAATCAATTGGCCAGAATTACATTCTCCAATCAGGTCGTGATGTTTTTCTCTGAATTTATGAATGAGCATAGCTATCTCCTCAAACCTTACCTTTGTAATGATGGATTTTTCCGCACTGGCCGACTTAACCTTGAACCAGGATTCGAAAGTAAGCACCTCGTTTTTTCTTTCGAAGATTTTGATACCTTCTGAATTTTGATTTGAGAATTCTTTACATCATACCAATGTTGGGCTTAGGCGGTGCAGAGCGCATGCTTGCCGACATCTGCTATGAATTGCTGCATCGCGGCCATTCCATAAAAGTGTTAACACTTTTTGATCCTCATTATTCTTTTGAGAAATTTCCTAATAAAGAAAAGTTCCTCACAGACTGCGCAGTCGAACAAATATCTATGAATACCCGGCTCAGCATATTTCCGCCAGGAATTAAAATTGAAGCTCCCAGGTATGAAAAGATTTTACAAGAATTCAAACCCGATGTTATTCACTCGCATCTGTTTCAGGCTGAGATTCTCGCTCATTCTGTCTTTTTTCCTAATGCTGTCTATTTTTCTCATGTCCATGATAACATGTTCCAGCTTGAATCTGTCTTTAAATCCGGCAGATACAAACGTAGATGGAGTGATTTTTTTGAACGTGCATGGATTTTACGCAGATACCGAAAATTCAACAATCATTTTATAGCAATATCAAAAGATACCCTCGAATTCTCACTTAGGGTGCTACCACGAAAAATTCGATCAAATGTTTCAATACTCAGGAATGCTTTTAATTACAAGGCTTTCTCTAATAATATTCAGCGTAGCATCAATCCAAATGAACCTCTAAGACTCGTCTCAATAGGAAATCTTGTTCCAAAGAAAAACCATAAACTCTTGGTATCAGTTTGTGAACAGCTCCATAAAAAAGGTATTGACTTCCGTTGCGATATTCTTGGATATGGATCACAGGAACAACTTCAACAACAAATAAATTTGGCAGGGTTAAATGAAAGGGTTTTTTTACGGGGTACTGTTTCTGATGTACAATATTATTTAAAATATGCGGATATCTATGTACATCCCGCATCTTATGAGCCATTCGGACTCGTTATTCTTGAAGCAATGGCTGCAGGTTTACCTGTTATTTGTCGCAATGGTCAGGGAAATCTTGATATTCATGAAGAAGGTAAAACCGGCTACCTCATTGAAGGAGATGAACCTGAGAAATTTGCTGATCGCATAATAAACCTAATGGATAATCCTGAAAAATATCGTGAAATAAGTGCTTACAACAGAGAATATTGCAAACAGTATGATATCAGTCACTATTGCGAAAAGCTCACCAATATCTATGTTCAGGCACTCAATAAAACTATTTCATAATTTATTTTAGCCTTAAATTAAAGGAGTATCCTCACCTTCTGCTTAGATACTGACATTCATTGCACTTATGTTCATTCTTTTATAAGTTTAGTAGTTTGCTTGTCTATTTTGAGAAAGTATAGCCCACGGGATAACTCTGAAAAATCTTTCCCGTCAATGTGTTTACCAGTCCAAATGACATTTCCCAAATAATTATAAAGGGTGAAATATTCATTTCCTGTCGCGGATATCAAGTTGATTTTGTTGGAAAATGGATTAGGAAATACTTCTATTTTTTTATTCGCTACCATGCTGTTTTCAATTCCAGTTGTCAAGCAACCTAATGTGTAATTTTGAAAAAAAGACCACAGTAAATCAGTAGCATTAATTTGAGTTGAGACAGGATTATTGTTCGGATTTCCGCCTGGCCAGCTATGACTGCCATCGGTTGTTGCGTAATGATGTATTTCTACATTACAAGTACAATTATTTATTTTAACAAAATCGTAGTTTGCTCCATTTCCATTTATAATTGTGTCTCTTGACTGGCAATTGTTTTTCTGTGTCCAAAAATTCATGGTACTATCCTGTGATGGGAAAAATATAGATGTCAATGGAGGAGCACCACCCATACCGCCATTGTAAAATACAATTGGATCAATTTTTGAGTGAAAGCTAATAATTGGGATTTTGTTAGTCGGATTGCAGGGGAAATACATCTGTGAACATGCATTAGGGGCAATTGCTGCAAAGCGATGGCTCAATTCACAGGCAAGTCTGTAACAGAGCATGCCTCCATTTGATGAGCCTGTTGCATAAACTCGGGTTGTATCAATTGAATAATTTAAGAACAGGGTGTCTAACAAACTATCAATGAATCCAACATCGTCAACATTTTGGTTCATAGCAGGCGGGCAACAATTACCGGCATTCCATGAGCGATTTTGATTAAAAATCAGACCTTCAGGATAAACCACAATAAAACCAGAACTGTCAGCCTTTTCTGAGAGTTTACTCTGTACGGCAAATGCGGCCCAACCCAGGGAGCTTGACGCTGCCTGTTGGCCCCCATGAAAACCAAATATTATTGGATAATTTGTGTTGGAATTATAGCCGGGTGGTAAATGAATGTTGAACTTTCTCCATATATTGCCAACGTATATGCTGTCGTAAATATCCGTTTGCCCTAGGGAGCAATCTATTAAAATAAAATTAAAAAAAATCAAAAGAAATATTTTTTTCATTGGCTTAACATTTGATTTAGGACTGTCAAATTTTACAAAGGTTTAATCGGTTGTTTTTTAGGGTTGAACATCATGTGTGTTTCATTAAATGTTATTCTATTTATATGGTCAGGATGTTCGACGTCAAAAGTAAAATTTTCCTGATATGTCTGTACGCACGGGAATTAATTAAGAATGCTGGTCCGGTAATTGCTTAAGAACTAATCATAACCTAACCACTTACCCTTTTTAGACGCTTCATAAACGAATATAAAAGTTTATCTCCCGACTATTGAATTTCTAAGTGCTAATTTTGCTTTACGGGGCGGGGCAGAACTGCCCCTCAAAAAAAATGCAATATTCTGGTATCACTGCCTCTGCAGAAAGTAGAATTATACAGTGCGTATCAAGAACAGAAAAGAGTACAAATGCCAAAAAATCCTGCTGCGTCTGTCGCAGCAGGTGTAATAACTTTCTCCTTCATGCAAAAGTGC
>JBEGML010000284.1:0-4936 GCA_041183145.1 Bacteroidota bacterium
GCCCACGGCTACGCAATACAGGCAGGATTCACTTCTAAAGATTTTGTCGCTAAGAGAATTTCTTGCCTGGCAAAACGCCAAGGTCATGGTTATGAATCCCGTTTACCGGAAAGCTTCTGTATGGCCCAGACTTGGAAACACCTATCTGATGAGTCAGCAGACGCCTGATTACCCGGTGCAAAATTATTATCGCATTGGTATGAAGAGCACATACGGCTTTACGCCTGTATTTTAAATCAGCTTGATTTTGGAGAGAAGGCGATTCTTATCATGACCGAGCCGGAAAGAGTTGGGTTGCTCAGGCATTTGTTTGAATCAAATCCGGGTTTTCAGGTTATTCCTGCAGAATCATGGCTGGGAAAATCTCCTGTGCCTTAGCATACTTCTACTTGATTCAAAATAATACTTTTGCAATTAAGTTAAACTCCATGTCAGCCAGCATCAGTCTCCGAATTTTCATGAAAATAGCCCGCCGTCTGCTCAGCAATGAGGCAGGTTTTTTACGCTCTCAGGAGAGCTTCGAGGAATTGCATAAGCTTGCCCTCAGAGGTATGAACATGGGAGGCGGTGCACACACAGAAAGCTCGGGTGAAAGGGCAGCTCTGGAATATATTGCCCGTAAATTCACAGGCAATGATACACCTGTGCTTTTTGATGTTGGTGCCAATGTTGGGAATTACGCCTTATTGCTTGATGCCGTTTTTGGGGGCAAAGCCCAGATTCATTCTTTCGAGCCATCTTCGAAAACTTATGCCAGGCTTGTAGAAAATACCCGTAACCTGAAAAATTGCAGGGTGCACCTTTTTGGTTTGGGGCAGCAGGATGAGAGCAGAACCCTTTTCAGCAATCATGACGAGTCGGGTCTTGCCAGTGTTTATGAGCGTCGTCTCGATCATTTTAATATCAATATGAGTCAGAAAGAGGAGATTCGTATTAAAACTCTGGATGGATTTTGTAGTGAAAATAACATACAACGTATACATCTTTTGAAGATGGATGTTGAGGGGCATGAGATTAATGTACTTCATGGTGCCAGGCAGATGCTGGAGAGTGGAAAAATTGAGGTCATGCAATTCGAGTTTGGCGGTTGTAATATAGACTCAAGAACCTATTTTCAGGATTTTTATTATCTATTGAAAGACCGATACCGAATATCGCGCATTGTAAAGGATGGCCTGTATCCGATTGAGAACTACCGCGAGCAGCTTGAAACTTTTACTACTACAAATTACATAGCGGAAAAACGCTGATTTTTTTGTTCCTGCGTAGTGTAGGTTCAGGCCTAAAACATCCTGCCGTTGCGTAAAAAGAAGCCTTTATTTAAAATTCCGACCTGAAAAATAACAGCAGTAAGTTGTTGGTTTCTTTTGAAAAATTGCTTCTGCCAAAACTGGCCGCGGAGGCAGGCTGAATTGACCTCAGGGGAGGCTATATCCTCAGGTTTTGCTTGAGCTTTTTCACTATTTTCGCAGCATGCCCCGCGATACCTCAATCCGCTCCGTTCTCATCATAGGAAGCGGCCCCATCATTATAGGTCAGGCCTGCGAATTCGATTATTCAGGCTCTCAGGCCGCCCGTTCACTCAAGGAAGAGGGAATTGAAGTTTCTCTCATCAATAGCAATCCGGCCACCATCATGACTGATCCGGTTACTGCCGATCACGTTTATCTGATGCCATTAACCACGGCCAGTATCATCAAGATTCTTTCTGAGCGCAAGATTGATGCTGTATTGCCGACAATGGGCGGACAGACAGCGCTGAACCTCTGCATTAAAGCAGATGAGATGGGTATCTGGAAAAAATATGGAGTTCGAATTATCGGGGTTGACATTCATGCGATTGAAATTACCGAAAACAGAGAAAAATTCAGGCAACTGATGATTGATATCGGGGTGGGAGTGGCGCCCTCTGAAACGGCAAATTCTTTTTTAGAGGGTAAGGAGATTGCCCAGAGACTCGGTTTTCCGCTTGTGATTCGTCCGTCTTACACCCTCGGCGGCACTGGTGCTTCTTTTGTACATACCCGAGAGGAGTTTGATCAGAAGCTGACCCGGGGTTTGCATGCTTCTCCGATACATGAGGTGCTTATAGACAAGGCGGTTCTGGGTTGGAAAGAATTTGAGCTTGAGTTGTTGCGAGATTCCAACGACAATGTAGCCATCATTTGCTCCATTGAAAACTTTGATCCGATGGGGATTCACACAGGCGACTCTATTACGGTTGCTCCGGCGCAGACACTGAGTGATGTGACTTTCCAAAAGATGCGTACCATGGC
Source organism: Bacteroidota bacterium (assembly GCA_041183145.1). Lineage (GTDB taxonomy): Bacteria > Bacteroidota > Bacteroidia > UBA4408 > UBA4408 > JBEGML01. The sequence goes on from JBEGML010000284.1 coordinate 2,277, forward strand.
GATTGCGATGATGCGTGCAATCGGAAATTTTGCCGGAGGCTGTAATGTTCAGTTTGCTGTTAGTCCGGATGAACGAGAAGACATCATTGCCATTGAGATTAACCCGCGGGTATCGAGGTCTTCAGCCTTGGCGTCAAAGGCAACCGGATACCCGATTGCCCGCATTGCGGCCAAGCTTGCCATTGGTTATCATCTGAATGAGCTGTTAAACCAGATTACACAGAGTACCTCGGCGTATTTTGAGCCTACGCTGGATTATGTTATTGTGAAAATTCCACGTTGGAATTTTGATAAATTCAAAGGAGCAGACCGACATCTTGGCCTGCAGATGAAATCTGTTGGGGAAGTGATGGCGATAGGAAGAAATTTTCAGGAGGCACTTCAGAAAGCCTGCCAATCGCTTGAAATAAAGCGAAACGGACTTGGGGCAGACGGACGGGAGCTTCGCAACCAGGAAGAGATTCTTAAAAGTCTGGAGCATCCAAGCTGGAACAGGTTGTTTCATATTTACGATGCCATCAAACTGGGTATTCCCATGAAGACCATAAGGAATCTTACCCGCATTGATCCCTGGTTCCTGAATCAGATCGAAGAGTTAATCGTACTTGAAAAGGAAATTGAGCGTTATACACTGGATACCTTGCCTGCAGAGCTTCTTCGCAATGCCAAAAGAAAGGGATATGCCGACAGGCAGATTGCCCATCTGTTGCGTTGTCTGGAAAGCGAGGTGTTTAAGAAAAGAACAGAGCTCAACATTCGCAGGGTTTACAAGATGGTAGACACCTGTGCCGGAGAATTCGAGGCCAAGACACCTTATTTCTATTCCTCATTTGAAGAAGAGAATGAGGCATTGCCTTCAGACAGAAAGAAGGTGGTGGTACTGGGTTCCGGACCCAACCGTATAGGACAGGGAATTGAATTTGATTACAGTTGTGTGCACGGCATTATTGCTGCTAAAGAGTGTGGTTATGAAACCATCATGATTAACTGCAATCCTGAAACAGTCTCTACTGATTTTTCAACAGCAGACAGGCTGTATTTTGAACCGGTATTCTGGGAGCATATCTATGACATTATTCTGAATGAAAAACCTGAGGGAGTGATAGTGCAGTTGGGAGGGCAAACAGCGCTGAAGCTTGCCGAGAAGCTTGACAGGTACGGCATAAAGATTCTTGGAACCAATTACAAGAGTCTTGACCTTGCCGAAGACAGGGGAAGTTTTTCAACACTGTTGAAAGATCACGGAATTCCCTATCCGAAGTTTGGGGTTATTGAGAATGCAGAGCAGGCTGTACAACTTTCGCGGGAGCTCGGCTTTCCTTTGCTGGTAAGGCCTTCCTATGTACTGGGAGGACAGAGTATGAAGATAGTCATCAATGAAACCGAGCTGGAGCAGCATGTGGTAAACATTCTTCGTGACAATCCCGACAATCGTGTATTGCTCGATCATTTTCTTGAGCGTGCCATAGAAGCAGAGGCTGATGCAATCAGTGATGGCAAGGAGGTATATATCATTGGAATTATGGAGCACATAGAGCCTGCCGGAATACACAGCGGAGACTCTTATGCAGTTTTACCTCCATTTGACCTTAGCGATAAGGTAATGCAGCAGATAGAGCAGCATACCAAAACCATTGCGCTGGCTCTAAACACGGTTGGGTTAATTAACATACAGTTTGCCATAAAAGATGAGAAGGTTTATGTGATAGAGGCCAATCCGCGGGCATCAAGAACGGTTCCTTTTATTGCCAAGGCTTATGCAGAGCCTTACGTAAACTATGCAACACGCCTCATGCTCGGCGACAACAAGATATCGGATTTCAGATTTAATCCGCGTAAAAAAGGATATGCAATAAAAATACCGGTATTTTCATTCGACAAGTTTCCTGAAGTGAACAAAGAGCTTGGGCCGGAGATGAAGAGCACCGGAGAGGCGATTCAGTTTATTGATGACCTCAGCGATGAGTTTTTTCATACTATCTATGCCGAGCGCAATCTTTATCTGAGTCGTTGATGTTTAACTTTGTAATAATTAAAGACCTATGCAGGAATTCCTTTTGACCCTTGTGGTGTTTTTTGTGTTGTTCAGGATAATCGGTGAATTCAGTTCCAGACGAGTTGACATTCATGTTCACAAACATGAATACCGGAAAAAAAGTGAAGGCGAAATCACGGTTACGCAAAATCCCGCAAATTCAAAACCATCATCCTCGCAGCAAGGTGAATACACCGACTACGAGGAGGTAAAAGACTAAACAGATTATGGATTTCAAAAAGATACTTCCCCATGCAGGCGTTGTTCTGCTATTTGCAGTTTTAACCTTAATTTATTTTAATCCCTTGCTTAGCGGAAAAGCCATCAGGCAGGGTGATGTAATGAATTTCAAGGGTATGAGTCAGGAGATTGTGGAATACCGAATGCAATATGACAAAGAGCCCTTATGGACGAACTCAATGTTTTCGGGTATGCCTGCCTACCAGATCTCTGTACTTTATCCTTACAACCTTGTACGTAAGCTTCATTTCGTACTATCGTTGGGGATAGTGCATCCTGCTGCAATTGTATTCATCAGTCTTACCGGTTTTTATTTTTTGCTCATTTCCTTAGGTGCAGAGCTGCTCATTGCCTTGCTTGGTGCACTGGCCTTTGGATTTAGTTC
>JBEGML010000285.1:0-2708 GCA_041183145.1 Bacteroidota bacterium
GCATAACGGATGTGCAGAGGCATTCGGATGATGGGGAACCCAGTGGCACTGCGGGTAAGCCAATTGCGGGCGCGATTTTATCTTTCCAAATTACCCAGGTTTTAGTAATAGTGGTGCGCTATTTCGGAGGAACCAAACTAGGAACAGGAGGGCTTATTCAAGCGTATAAAACAGCGGCTACGATGGCCATTGAGGATGCAGGAGTGGTAGAGAAAAGATGGCAACGGAAGGTAGAGATAGTTTGTAATTATGCACAACTTCCTGAATTGATGAATATCTTGAAGCAAAGGCAAGCTGAAAAGCAATCGATTGTTCAAGTGGAGGATTGTCGTTTGACATATGTAGTCGCGGAAGAACAGTTAACAGAGATGCAAGCGGCCGTTTCTGCCATTGGACCGATGGTTATCCACCTGGGAGAACTTATTTAACGATCAACTTTTTAATCAGTGCAAGTTGATCATTTTGGTATACTTTGATAAAATAAATCCCCTTTTCCCATCCTGAAAATTTTATTTTTTGTTGCAACGAATTGGTTTTTTCCATGCGTTCATCGCTCATGATAATATACCTTTCTGAATTGATAATTTGAACCTTTGCGCTGCTTGATTGCGGGAATTGAATGTTCATAGTCAATTCTTGATTAGCATAATCCGGAATAAATGAAATGCTCTGGAAAGAGGCAGCATGGAGCGGTTCATCTTTGAATGCATTTAATTCTTCAGTAGTTAAATTTTCAATGAATGCTTGTCTTTTCTCGCTATTCTCATTATTGAAAATTTGAATGCCATTTTCATCAATGAGCATTTTGAAATTAGAGTCCAACTCTTCTTCTAAATCGAGTTCGTAGTCCAGATTCAATTGCCCTTGATCATCGAGGCCTTTTTCATTTTTATAAATGCGAATACCATCTTTGATGATGATGGACTTTGCGCCAAATGCGCCTTCGAGAATAATGGTCTTCTCATCTCGAATGACGGTCACTTCACACTTGGATTCAGGTTTTTGTTTGGCAACAAAATTTCTAAGCTCTTCGAAATTGGCAATACTCGTTCCATTGATGGCAATAATAACATCACCTTTCAATAATCCCATTTTTTCGGCAGCTGAAGACGTAATTACGCTGTCTACTTGAACGCCAGAAGCCGTAAAGGAATTATTGGGCATGACACCAAGAAAGGCCGTTTGACTTTCATTGGCAAAGGGAAGTTCTTGCCATTTAAATGTTTCAGGAAATCCGGGGAAATTTAAATCAATATTTTCTTGATTGCCCCAGAATCCCTTTTGTCCAATTCCCAAGCAAACTTGTATTTTATTTCTTTTGCGATTCCTTTTTACTTTGATGTCCACACATTCTCCTGGCTTTTTAGTTTGAATATATTCAACGAGCTCATTCGCACTATTGATTTTAATATCGTCTATTTTTAAGATAATATCTCCTGCTTTTAAATTAGCCTGCTCCGCAGGAGACATTGGATTGACTTCTGTTACAACGGCTTGATGATTCTCATTTTTAAGGGTAATGCCTAAATAGGGTCGATCGAGCTGAGGGGGCATATTTTCAAAAGGAAAACCCTTGATGTCGATATTGCCCCAATAAGGTTGAGAGGAATTATTCTCTATTGAAATAGAGAACTCGATTGCCCCTTTCTTGTCTATTCCATTGGCTTTTAGGGCTTCTTCTAGGTCTTGGCCTTCTTCCAATTCAAAAACTTTTTCTTCCGTGACGACTTGTCCGTTTTCTTGTTTTTTGATTTTTACTTTTACCGTAGATTGTGACCAGGTAAGACTGATAAAGGCACCCCAAAAAATTAGACTACACGTAAAAATTGCTCTCATCCTTTTTCGATTTTTGTGAATACGAAAATAAAGAAGCTTTTTGCTAAGCAATTCAGTTGGAATGATAAGGAATGTTAATTGAAAAATTACTGCCAGTGAATGTTCAAGGGGATGGTCAATGGCAGGCTGTTCGCTGTAATGTTTGATGGAAAACGAAATGATCCGAGGTGTTTCAAATCGGTTTGCAATAATTGACAAAGGGCAGGGTAGCTTTCACCTCCTTTCATGACTTGGGCACTTTGTACTTTACCATCTCGCAAAATTGTGAGTTGTACAAAAATTTTGAAAGGTGCAATACTGCGGTCGAATTGTGATTTTTCTAGACAGCGTTGAACAATGTTAGCGATATCAATTTGTAGCTGTTGATCACCGGAAAGGTAGGTGATGTTCTCGGCCGCTGAAAATACCAGTTGGGATTCTTCCTGATCGGCGGCTGTAGCAAAATTATTAGACTCGTTTTTTGAAACGGGGGCAGATGGATGAGAGGTATCAGTGGTGACTTGTTTCTCGATTCGGTCCTCCATGGGAGGGTTGGCCACTTCTTCTTCTTCAGTAATTTCAACTGCAGTAAAATTTATTTTTTCAACCACTGGTGGAGGGGGAGGCGGCACAGGGGTTGAATTTGCTTGTTCAGAAGGTGATTGGGATTGGTTATCTTGTGAAGAATTTATTTCAACGGGTGATTTTACTTCTGCTAATTCTGCCCCTGGTTGATCATTGGGCATGAATAGGAAAAAGCCTATCAAGAAAAGTGCTGCAACACCCGTGAGCGACCAAAAAAGTTTGCTTTGATAAAAGGGAATAATGGGCGTCGTATTTTCTGTTGAAGAAAATAAGGCGTCTAAGTTTTGCTTAACATGCGGATCAGGATC
>JBEGML010000286.1:0-7431 GCA_041183145.1 Bacteroidota bacterium
GAATGGGTTCAAAATAAATACGGTCACTATTGGACCGAGGATGAGGTAAATGGAAAACATGACATCAGTATGGCAGCAGCCTTCGAAAATGTTTGGTATAATGCCAAACAATTTAACACCAACCTCAGAATTGGATCCTACATCACAGCCTTGAAAAAGCTTGAGAAAGCAGTCCTCTATCGTGGCGGTTTCTAACCCAAAAAAATGAAATTCCACAAGGAAGGCTACACGTCTTTGGTGCTAGCAGTTCTGGCGGCCTCCCTTTTTATCTGGGTGGGCTATTCGCTGGATGAAGGTCAAACCAATTTTTTTTTCTGGCTAGGCATTACGCTTGGGCTCGCATTAATTGTTACCATCCTTCAGTTCTTTCGTAATCCAATTCGGAATTTCAAAGACGATGAGCGTGGGATTATTAGCCCTGCTGACGGCAAAATTGTGGTCATCGAAAAAGTAAAAGAAGATGAATATCTGCACGAGGAGTGCGTGCAAATATCCGTCTTTATGTCACCAATTAATGTCCATATCAACAGATACCCAATAAGCGGCACAGTTGAATATTTCCGATATCATCCGGGAAAATATTTGGTGGCGTGGCATCCCAAGTCGTCCACCGATAATGAACGAACCACCACGGTGCTTTCATCTGAAAGCCTCAAGTGTAGGATCCTTTTTCGTCAGATAGCAGGTGCGCTTGCCCGCCGAATTGTCTGGTATTGTAAGGAAGGAATGCAGGTAAGGCAAAACCAGGAAATGGGTTTTATCAAATTTGGATCAAGAGTAGATATCTTCATTCCTCAGAATTCACAAATACTAGTCAAACCAGGACAAATCGTGACTGGCGGGATCACCGTCCTTGCCAGATTGACTTGATTTCATTTTTCAAAATAGGTTTTGTATATTTGTGTTTGGAATTCCTAAAATCAATTCAAATGAAAAAACTAATCTTGATGGCAGCAGTGTTGGGAATGACCTTCGCAGCTACCGCAGGCTCCTTTGGAGACGACAAAAACAAAAAAGAGTGCGCTAAAGACAAAAAGGAATGCTCTAAAGAGGCAAAATCCTGCTGCAAAAGTGCCCAAGCAAAGTCTTGTTCAAAATCTGCTGATGCAAAAGCATGTTCAGGAGAGAAAAAAGCAGAAAACAAAACTGAGCAAACACCCTCGGTTAGCAAATAAGCCTCCAGACAATTGTAAAACCCTCAGAGCTCAAAGCACTGAGGGTTTTTTGTTTACAAGAAATCAATCAATTCTTTGAGAGTGCGGATTGAATAGGTCGGTGCAGGCTCAGGCACCTCTTTCCCTTGAGGATTAAACCACACTTGATCCATACCAAAGTTTGCAGCCCCGCGAATATCGGCCTCCCAATGATCTCCAATCATTAAAGAACTCGCAGGCATTGCGCCTGTTAATGAAATAGCATGTCTAAAAATATCATAATGCGGCTTATTTACTCCGGCAATTTCTGAAGTGATTATTTCAGTGAAATACAAGGCTAGTCCACTATGGGAAATTTTAGTAAACTGAACCTCATTAAATCCATTTGTTATGATGTGCAACCTATATTTCTTTTGCAAAATTGTTAGCACCTCATGCACTCCATCAATCAAACCAACTTTTCGCGGGCTGTTGGCAACATAATAATCACTTACGGCCTCAACCAAAGGTCTATCGCTTACGCTCCAGTTTGAAAAAACAGATTCAAACCTATGATTCCGAAGAAACTCTCTACTTATTTCCCCTGCCCTGTAGCGCTCCCATAAATGATGATTAATTCCTTCATAAATCATTAGGAAATCATCAAAAGATGCGTTTAGTATCTCACGAAGACCAAATCTTTCAAAAGCCTCTAGCAAGGTTTCTCTGGAATTTTTCTCAAAATCCCAAAGCGTATGATCAAGATCAAAAAACAAATCCTTATACATATACCAGGGTCGAAAAAAATAATGACCAAAAAACAATAGAAAAAGTCATGTATGCAAGAAGCCGGCTTCTGTCTTTGACTAATCTGGAGTTTAATCGTTCGGCAAGAATCACTCCTAAAGGTATCGAGAGTACTGATGGCGTAATAATCGCAATACCCGCCAAACCATATTTGCGAATAAACTTCACAAAAAATCTACGTCGATTTGAAAAGATTTTTTTTTGGGGGGGTGTTTTCAAAAAAGTTAAATTTAGTGTCAACCTTCTTTTAATCCATAAAAACAGGTTAATCAAATATTTCAGAAGGTATAAAAACACAAACAATCCTGATATTCCGCCAGCAATATTAAGAAGTAATGCCTCAAAAAATGATAGTCCGCTTGCACGTGCATAAATTGATGCTAACTGAAACTTAGTAGCACCAAGGGCAAACACAATTAAGCAATTCAGCAAATGTGCTGACATCAGGTCTTTATTCCAAAGGCAAGATCTCCGGCATCTCCCAAACCGGGAACAATATAAGATTGTGCCGTCAGCTCTTCATCGACAGCACCTACCCAAAATTCAGTTCCTTCTGGCATATTTCTCATTACGTAGTCTAAACCCTCCGAAGAAGCTATAACCGATACCACATGCGTTTTTAATGGACGCCCTTTCCTGAGTAAACCTTTGTAGGCAAGAATCATACTACTTCCGGTTGCCAACATCGGATCCGTTAGTATCAGAGTCTTCCCCTCAAGATCAGGACTGCTCATATATTCTACCTGAACTTCGAAAGATCCATCCTTGTGGTGTTTCCTGTATGCAGAAATGAATGCATTCTCGGCCCGGTCAAAATAATTCAGAAAGCCTTGGTGAACAGGCAGACCTGCTCTTAAAATTGTTGCAATAACAGGCTGAGAAATCAACGAGGGAACCAACGCTGTTCCTAATGGAGTAGTAATTTCCTGTTCTGCGAAATACAGAGTTTTGCTCAACTCGTAGGCCATTACCTCACCAATTCTTTCCATATTACGCCTGAATCTCATGGAATCCTTCTGAATCTCACTGTCCCGTATTTCCATCAAGAAGTGCTGGAAAATTGAATTTCCTTCGCCTAGAATGTGTTTCATATTATTTTGGGTCTGTTTTTATCAGGTTGGCAATACCTGAAAATTTTTCATCGCTTAAACGTAAGTGAAAGATTCCGGAAGGGTAATCTGACAAATCGAGATCAAAAAAAGGCTTGTCCCTGAAAAATAATTCTCTTGAGAAAAATAACCTTCCATCCGTTCCAAAAAGCTGAACCAAAGCCATACCGCCCCTAATCTCATCAGGAATTACAATCCTGGAAAATGCCTCAGTAGGGTTTGGATAAAGAATCAAATTCACAGTACGGGCCTCCTCTGAAAGAGAAGAAAAACCGGGCTGGTTATGAGCACCCGGTGTAAGCACAGCACCGGCTGAGGGGAAGTTAGAACTTATTTCAAGTGGATCAAATTCCAAACTGGAAGGAAGACCCGTTAGGTCTCCGCAATACCATGCAGATGAGGAAAATGGTGTGACATTGGAGAAAAATCGTACCGCTGCATCAGGTATGCCAACAGACTGTGTCAATATTGCACCACCATATACTATTGCCATAGGATTTCCGTTGGTCCATCCAACCGCATCCATCATAACCGCTCCGACCGGAAGTTCAAGTTCTCCATCATTGTCAACATCATAATCACTACCCTCCACAAAAGGGATGGGACTAAAAAAAGTTGCATAGGTGTTAGTGCCGTTTTCTATTATTCCACCGGCAATTCCAAACGCTAATGTGTCTTCGAAAATACAATCCCCGGGAATATTCTGATAACCCAGCGTTGTAGCGAACAGCATCAGGCCTGAATTTCCCAGAGTAGTGTTCATCACCCTGAAAACTCTGTCTAAAACGCCTGGATTTGCAGAATCACCATCAAAAACACAAACATAAATGTTATTAAGCGTTGAATTCGGATTGGAGCGTATTTCAATAAACTCGTATTTCTCATCGGCTCCGGGGGGATTCACCTTAACCTCATTGACAAGCACCTGAGCCCTAACATCCAGACTCAACAAAAGGAAAAGAAAAGGAAAAATCCTCATGAGTTATCTTATAATGGTGATTTGGCCTGATTTAAATTCAGGCAATCCTTTTACGTCAGTATATTGAAGAATGTAAGGATAAACCCCCTGAGGGGCAGCTCCACCGGATAGGTTACCATCCCATCTCACACCCGATAAATCATCACTTTTGTAAACAATTTTTCCCCAGCGGTCAAAAATTTCTAAAGAACCTGAAACAACCGTTTCCGAAAAAAACACCGTGAGAAAATCATTAAGTCCATCTCCATTGGGGGTGAAACTACTAGGCAAATACGCCACAGGTAATACAACCTCCTTTTCCCTGCAGTTCAGCAAAATAGTATCATTCACATTGATAATAAAGTTTACCATAAGACTAGCAGTGTCCGGAATCAAAGCATGATGATGCAATTTCCAGTACCCGAACTCATAAGCCTGATCAAGCTCATCAAACTGCAATTCAATTGTTTCGCCAAGAGAAAAATCACTGACATAGGGATAGGAAGGAGGTAAATATCCATTGAAAGAAATCTGACATGCACCCGGCGGATCTGTGATCAAAGTCAAACTTGGCCTGAAATCTGGCTCAAAAAGAATCAAAATGGTATCACGCTGAACAACCTGAAAGGATATATCCGGAACCGTATCAGATGGACTCATGACATGATATAGCGGCGAATACCTTTTGAAGTGATAACCCTGAGCCTCAACGGCAGAAACAGATACCGGTGAATTGGGTTGGTAATTAAGCGTAAGTGGGAAACCGGAGTAACTCACCCCGTTCACTGAGATATTCCCGGCACCGGCAGGATTGACAATGTAAGTAACATCATGGGTGATTACCTGCTGAAAATGCGCCACTACAGAATCAATGGTATCTATCAGAAAACCTGTTGAGGCATTTGAAGAATCAGGAGTTAAAGTGTGATGAAATACCTCCCAGTACCAAAATTGATAACCCGGCGCAGCAGCAGCGTTCAGAGTGCCATTTATCCCTCCAAAGTACATTCCGGTATCAGGATATGAGGTGAACGTTTGATTGTTGAAAGTGATAAAACCTGAAGCAGGTGGATCTACATGGAAGGAGATCCTGTGCGGACCATCCACCTGGTAACAATCCACAATACCCTGATTAATTACCGAACAACGGCCATCTATTTCATTTCTTAAAAATGCCAGGTTACTCTGCCAACCGGCCATTGAACCACCCCAACGTGCAATCTGAGCGGGCATTTCCGGAGTTATGACATTAACAATGCTATCTAAGTGCGACTGAACGAAAGAACAGTCTAAATAAGTGTTTAACAATTCCGACCAGCGGTTCACATACTGCGCTTTGAAATCATCATTCTGCATAAGTCTTCCAAAAATATCAAGGTGTCCCATTTGTGGTCCGACATTTTGAAAAACATTATCCAGATCGCAAGGGTTGGCTTGATAACCCGTCGTGGGCCATCCGGAAAAATTCTGACCCAAGTTAAAAGTATTGTCCATATCCCAGAGAGCATAGCGCCAGCGCACATTGGGAGTTCCTGTTCCTCTCCACCACATCGTATTCCAGTTAATCCAGTCACTGTTAACGGAAAAAGTATTAATGATCATATAGTCGATCACATTTGAAATATCCAATCTGGCTGAAACATTCTGGTAATTTGCCTGAACCGTCATTGAATTCGACATCACGTAGTTATATAAATCAATCCAGTCAGCATCGGATCCATAACGAATATTCAATCCACCCCAAAAACTTAAAAAATCAAGATCCTCTTCTTCCTGATTATGGTAAAAATCAGTATAGTCAGGATCGTTTACTTTTTCTCGAATTTCATAGAGACCCCAGTATTGTCCGTTAATATACAAAACACAACTCTCGGCACTTCTTAAATCCACATTCATATTCGCCTTTTGTGCGAGTGTTTGTATAAACATATCTCTTAAATGACAACCCATTGGAGGACCAAAGGGATAGTTATCTGAAGCTCCGGCTTTGAACATAATCCGCTGAAATCTCTGACGCGGCTTGGTCTCAAAAATCCTGTGGTCTATCTCCTCATCGTAACCGTATTGATCTCTGACCACAAAGTCTATTCCCTTCTGAGGATATGCCCAGGAATCATTGCCATGTGGGTCAACCTCACCGTAGCTTTCAAAACGTTGAATTTGATTACGATCAAAAAATTCAATTGAAGACACAATTTCGAATAAATTGTTGTTAAACAAATTCTGGTAATCAGCTGAACCAACCGAGACTACAGGCAGGGTATGACTAACATTGATAAAATAAGTATTAGTCTCTATAAAACTACCCAAGAAATTCGGATCAGTGCTGAAACATCTTGCTCTAACAATGGTGGTTGTAGAGATATTAAGCGCCCCGGAGTAGAGCGTAGAGGTAATCAAAGGTTCAGAGCCATCTGTGGTGTATCTGATGTTTACAGACGCAAAAGGCGAACTCAGGATAACCGATTGAGCCGTACCGAAAAATCCGGCATTCAAAGAAAAGACCGGTTTAGGAACGTAATCATAGAAGCCCGCTCCGTTAGCCACTCCTGGGGTTGGATTGCTGAAAACTCCCCAAGCAACGGGACCAGTGGGCAACCTCCCGCGGGAATGACCTACCTGGGCAGGACGAATCGTCACTGAATCAAGTATGTTACCAGAAGGATCTGAGCAAACAACCTCCTCTGAATATTCACTTTGGGAAAATTTAAATCCGGTGTGATAGCTGGTTCCTGCTATTAAATCACGACCTGAAGCAAAAAATAAAATGTATCCATTTGCCGGTATCACCACCCCGTTGGGTATTTGCCATTTCATGGGTTGGGAGACATCATCACTCAGATAGTAACCAGTGATGTTCAGCGCCGAGGCAGTAGAATTGCGTAATTCAATCCAATCCTCAAACTCCCCAAAATTATCTGCAAGAGAACTTCTATTAGAGCATGAGTATTCGTTGATTAAGACCTGAGCTTTCATAAGCGGGGAATAAAAAACCGCTAACAAAAAGAAAAATAGAAATGAAACCCGAATCTTCATAAATCAATCTCAAAGTTAAATTTTTTAAAATAAAGATCAATTATTTTCTGCCTATTAATCTGCCCTTTAAAAAATGCGAAAGAAATTTAGGCAAACGGGAATAAAAAATACTTGAGTATCGCTCCTCAAGGGCACCAAATCCGGAATAGTACCTAAAAAGGCCATCCTGATCGGAACCCTCAAAATCGAAAAGAATATCGGATCCGGAATATTCACAAATCACTCTATCAATAAGCTTCGTCATGGCTCCACATTCCTTCCCACCATCAGAAACACCAGAAAGCAGGAGCACAATCCGACCTGGCCCGACCAAAAAAAATGCAGCCGCCAGAAAATTTCCATTCAAATCTTCCGCACACCATACCTCTGCCATGCCGCGTTCAAAAGC
>JBEGML010000287.1:0-5122 GCA_041183145.1 Bacteroidota bacterium
GTATAGCCTCTGATGGAATTTGAGTCTGAATATATCCGGGCGCCTGAAGAGCCGTAACGATAACAGTGAGATATCTCGTATACTGATTGATTTTTTTTCTTCCACTCTCTCCTTCCTTTTGCATCCTCTGAAATTGAGGAACTGCGAGACCCAGGAGCTGCATAATGATGGAAGCAGAGATATAAGGCATAATCCCAAGAGCAAAAACTGAAGCTCGGGAAAAAGCACCACCTGCGAAAATATTAATCAAACCAGCAAGTCCTTCAGGATCACCATTTGCAGCCTCTATTGCGGCCGAGTCAACACCCGGCAAGACAACAAAGGAACCCAAACGATAAATCAGCAGGAAAAACAAGGTGTTCAGAATCCGGGTTCGAAGCTCCTGAATCCTGAAGATATTCCTGATGGTATTTATTAGTTCTTTCATGCTTTTGAAATGATTTCAGCCTTTCCACCGGCCGATTCAATTGCCTTTTGAGCGGTTGAGGAAAAGGCATGACATTTTATATCAACCTTTGATTTCAGTTCTCCGCGTCCGAGGATTTTAACAAGATCATTTTTTCCCGCAAGACCATTTGCCATTAGGACTTCAAAATTGATCTGAGTGGATTTTGTCTTATCAACCAGCGCCTGTATAGTATCAAGATTAATACCAACATATTCAACTCTGTTGAAGTTCTTGAATCCTACCTTTGGCAAACGGCGCTGGAGAGGCATCTGTCCACCCTCAAAGCCAACTTTTGCTGAATATCCTGAACGTGACTGAGCACCTTTATGACCACGTGTAGAAGTTCCTCCACGGCCAGACCCCTGACCACGGCCAACACGTTTATTATTTTTTACCGATCCTTTTGCAGGAGTAAGTGAGCTTAAATTCATTTTGATAGATTTAGCCTTCGATTAATTGAACAAGATGGCTGACTTTTCGAACCATGCCACGAATCATATCATTGTCAGGTTTCTCCACAATTTGGTGCATTCGGGTAAAACCGAGTGCCCTGAGTGTCCTTTTCTGTCTTTCCGGGCGGTCAATACCACTCTTGATTTGCTTGATTTTTATTGTTGACATTGTCCGAAAAATTAACCGTTAAAAACTCTGGAAACAGGAATACCTCTCTGCTGCGCAACTGCATAAGCATCACGCATTTGCTCTAGAGCATCAATCGTTGCTTTAACAACATTGTGAGGGTTTGAAGATCCCTTGGATTTTGCCAAAACGTCTGTTACTCCAACGCTTTCCAAAACTGCACGCATTGCACCACCGGCAATAACACCGGTTCCATGTGCCGCAGGCTTCAAAAACACATTGGAACCACCAAACTTACCGATCTGCTCGTGAGGGACGGTTCCTTTGTAAATTGGAACTTTGATGAGGTTCTTCTTGGCATCTTCGATACCTTTTTTGATGGCATCTGTTACCTCCTTAGACTTTCCAAGGCCGTAACCAACAACACCTTGTTCGTTGCCGACAACCACGATGGCAGAGAAGCTAAAAGTTCTTCCACCTTTGGTCACCTTGGTCACCCTTTGAACTGAAACCAGCTTATCTTTTAGTTCGATATCGGCTGATTTAACTTTTTTGATTGAATTGTTTGACATATTCGGGTGATGGATAATTAGAATTGAAGACCTGCTTCACGAGCAGCATCGGCGAGTGATTTAACTCGTCCATGATAGAGGAAACCACCACGGTCGAATTTTACTGTTGAGATGCCCTTGGCACCGGCTCTTTCTGCGAGCAACTTGCCTACCAGACGGGCTTGCTCGATTTTTGTAACCTTCTGTCCGGCGATGTCCTTCACGCGTGAAGAGGCAGCAACGATAGTTGTACCATTTGAGTCATCAATCAACTGAGCATAAATCTGCTTATTTGAGCGGAATACAGAAAGTCTGGGGCGTGTTCCGTCACCAGAAACCACCTTACGAATTCTCCTGCGAATTCTCTCTCTCCTTTCCCATTTATTGAGTGCCATAGTTTTGTCCTTTAATTACGATTTTTATTTACCAGCTGATTTACCGGCCTTTCTACGAAGTACCTCTCCTGTAAATTTGATACCCTTACCCTTGTATGGCTCAGGCGGACGAAGACTTCTAATTTTGGCAGCCACTTGTCCTAACAATTGTTTGTCAATGCTTGTCATGGTGATGGTTGGATTCTTACCTTTCTCGGTTTTAGTCTCAACCTTAACCTCTTTGGGTAATTCAATGGCAACATTGTGTGAAAAACCAAGAGAAAGTTCAAGAAGTTGTCCGGTATTCGCGGCACGATAACCGACACCAACAAGTTCCTGGTCAACTCTATATCCAGTGGAAACGCCTTTGACCATGTTGTTTACGAGGGATCTGTAAAGACCATGAAGGGCGCGCGTGTGTTTCTCATCGTTGTTTCTTGAAAGTACAATATTTCCGTCCTCAACATTAACATTAATTGAGGAATCAATAGTCTGCTCAAGCTGGCCGAGTGGACCTTTCACAATAACCTTTCCTGACTCCATTTTTGCATCTACACCTTTGGGTAGAGCGATGGGTAATTTTCCTATTCTTGACATATTCCTGGCAGTTTAGCTGATATAACAAAGAACTTCACCACCGACATTTTGAGTACGGGCCTCCTTGTCGGTCATCACCCCTTTAGAAGTTGATAAGATCGCAATACCTAAACCATTCATAACCCGCGGCATTTCAGAAACACCGGCGTATTTACGAAGACCGGGTGTGCTGATACGAGTCATGCTTCGAATAGCGGAGGTTTTGTTGGATGAATTGTATTTCAGGGCAATCTTAATTATGCCCTGAGCATTGGTTGAATCTACCTTCCAATTGAGGATGTAGCCCTTTTCATGAAGGATACGTGTTATTTCCTTCTTAAGGTTGGAGGCTGGAATTTCCACCACCCTATGGTTTGCCTTTATGGCGTTCCTGAGTCTTGTCAGGTAATCAGAGATTGGGTCTGTCATGTTTTCTATATTTTGCCCCGCTCGCAGGGCAATTATACAATTGTTTTATTTTTACCAGCTGGCTTTGGTTACCCCTGGTATCTTTCCGTTTACTGCCAATTCACGGAAGGTAATACGGGATACACCAAATATCCTCATATATCCGCGAGGTCTGCCTGTAATCTGACAACGGTTTCTTTTTCTGACCGGAGAAGAGTTACGAGGAAGCTTTTGAAGCGCCTGATAGTCGCCGGCTGCTTTGAGAGCCGCACGCTTCTCAGCGAATTTTTCATTAAGGGCGGCTCTTTTAACCTCCCGCGCTTTCATTGATTCTTTTGCCATGCTTACTTTTTTTCCTGATTTTTAAATGGAAGACCGAATTCCTTAAGCAAAGCAAAAGCCTCGGCATCTGTTCCTGAGCTGGTTACAAAAGTGATGTCCATACCCATAATTTTGTTGACTTTATCAATGGAAATTTCGGGAAAAATGATTTGCTCGGTTATTCCCAAAGTGTAATTCCCTTTTCCATCAAAAGACTTCTCATTGATACCACGGAAATCACGGATACGGGGCAGAGCTACTGCGATAAGACGGTCAAGAAATTCGTACATCTTATCTCCGCGTAGCGTCACTTTAACCCCAATTGGTACATTTTTACGAAGTTTAAAGTTCGAAATATCCTTTCTTGAACGTGTGGGAACTGCCTTTTGACCGGTTATATTGGATAACTCAAGGATCGCAGCATCAATTAGTTTCTTGTCAGAAACTGCAGCGCCGATACCCTGATTGATAGCAATTTTACGAAGACGTGGCACCTGCATGGTGCTTGAGTATTCAAACTGACGAGTTAGTGCCGGAACGATTTCCTTCCGGTATTTCTCTTTAAGACGTGGAACGTTAGCCATTATTTAATTACCTCCCCTGTTTTCTTTGAGTAGCGAACTGTCTTACTGGTTTTCGGATCAAGCTTTCTCCCGATTTTGGAGGCTTTTCCACCAGATACAACCATAAGATTTGATATATGAATAGGAGCTTCCTTTTTTTCAATTCCGCCTTGCGGACTTTTGGCTGAAGGTTTGGTATGACGAGATACCATATTAATTCCCTCGACTAAAGCTCTGCCAGACTCAGTAAGAATTTCAGTAACCTTACCTTGCTGACCCTTTGAATCTCCGGCAATTACCTTTACAGTGTCGCCTTTTCTGATATGAAGTTTCATTGACATATTCCTGCTTAGAGTACCTCCGGTGCGAGAGATACGATTTTCATAAATTGCTTTTCGCGAAGTTCACGGGCAACAGGCCCAAAGATACGAGTTCCACGAAGCTCGTCTTGAGCATTGAGCAGAACAACCGCATTGTCATCGAATCTGATGTAAGAACCATCCGGACGCTTAACCTCCTTTTTTGTTCTAACGATAACCGCTTTTGAAACACTGCCTTTCTTCACTCCACCTGAGGGGAGCGCATGCTTCACAGATACAACAATTTTGTCGCCCACTGAGGCATAGCGACGGCCTGTTCCACCGAGAACTCGTATACAGAGAACCTCTTTGGCTCCACTGTTATCGGCAACTATGAGTCTTGATTCCTGCTGGATCATTTTTCTTTGAGATTATTTAGCGCGTTCAACAACTTCTACCAAGCGCCAGTTTTTGCTTTTACTGAGTGGTCGGGTTTCCATGATCTTTACAACATCACCGATGTTGCAAGTATTCTCTTCGTCATGAGCAACGAAGGAAGATGTTTTTTTTACGAATTTACCGTATTTGGGATGTTTTACACGGCGTTCAACGGAAACCACAATGGATTTATCCATTTTGTTTGAGGTTACCGTACCGATTCTTTCTTTTCTGAGGTTTCTTTCTTCCATTTTTTAACGGATTAAGCACGTGTTCTTTTGGTAAGTTCTGTCTTCAAGCGAGCTATCTCTCTGCGGGAATGGCGCAATTTAAGCGGATTCTCCAAAGGCGATACTGCATGGTTCATCTTCATCTTTGTAAGAGACGAAATCTCAGTGCCGATTTTTTCAGTAATCTCGGTATCGGACATTTCTCTTATGGCTGAGGGTTTAATCATGGCGGTTATTCTTAAGCGGCCTGTTCAGCGTAATCGCGTCTGACCACAAATTTTGTTGTGATTGGTAATTTTTGTGCTGCAAGACGAAGGGCTTCTTTTGCAACCTCC
>JBEGML010000288.1:0-3804 GCA_041183145.1 Bacteroidota bacterium
TCGTAGAAGCGGTGCCCACTATCGGCTACATCCACAGGGCTTTTGAAAAGCTTGCTGAAAGAAGGCCTTTCAACCAGATTACTCCGATTACCGATCGTCTTAACTACTGCAGCTCTCCACTCAACAACATTGGTTGGCATATGACGGTGGAGAAACTCATTGGTGCTGAAATTCCAAAACGGGTTGATTATTTGAGAGTGATTGTGATGGAACTTGCCCGTATTGCAGATCATATTGTTTGTAATAGTGTGATAGGAGTGGATACAGGTGCGCTGACAGGCTTTGTTTACATGTTCCAATGGAGAGAGTTTATTTATGAGATTTATGAGAGTATCTGCGGTGCCCGCCTTACAACAAATATTGGCCGTATTGGTGGATTTGAGCGTGAATGGCCGCCTGCTACATGGTCGAAAATAGATAAACTGCTCAAGGAGTTTCCTCCGGTTTTGAAAGAGTTTGAAGGACTGCTCATGCGCAACAGAATCTTCATGGATCGAACCATCAACTGCGGGCCATTAAGTGCTGAAATGGCCCTTGAATATTCTTTCACCGGTCCTAACCTGCGTGCTGCCGGTATCGATTATGATGTAAGGGTGATGAACCCCTACAGTTCTTACCAAGATTTTGATTTCGCTATTCCCATCGGAACACAGGGCGACACCTACGATCGTTTTATGGTGCGTCAGGGTGAGATGTGGGAAAGTCTCAGTATTATACGTCAGGCATTGGAGAAAATGCCCAAAGGTCCCTTTCATGCTGACCTTCCTGATTTTTATCTCCCTCCCAAAGAAGAGGTTTACAACAATATGGAAGCCCTCATCTATCACTTCAAGATTGTGATGGGAGAGATGGATGTTCCGGCCGGAGAAGTTTATCACAGCATCGAAGGCGCGAACGGAGAGTTGGGTTACTATGTAATCAGCGACGGAGGAAGAACCCCATACCGCCTGCATATCCGCAGGCCATGTTTTATCTATTACCAGGCTTATCCTGAAATGATCAAGGGGGCCATGCTTTCAGATGCCATTCTGACCATGAGTTCCTTGAATGTTATTGCCGGAGAGCTTGATGCCTAACACAAAAAATATGGCAGAAACCACACAAAAGGTGCAGTTCAGTGAAGAGGCCATGCAGGCCATCGCTACCATCATCAGACGCTATCCTGATAAACATAAAAAGTCAGCGCTAATTCCGGTGCTGCATATCGCACAGGCTGAATCCGATGGCTGGCTCAGTGTGCCGGTTATGGACAAGGTAGCCGTAATTCTGGGTATTCAGGCCATCGAGGTCTATGAGGTTGCCTCTTTTTATTCCATGTTCAATCTGAAGCCCGTGGGTAAATACCTGCTTGAGGTGTGCAGAACCACACCCTGCATGTTGCGCGGCAGCGATGAAATAATTGCCTATTTCGAAAAGAAGCTGGGTATTAAAGACGGGCAGACTACCAAAGACGGCATGTTCACGTTGAAGTCTGTCGAGTGTCTCGGCTCATGCGGTACAGCTCCTATGTTACAGTGTGGTGCTGACTACCACGAAAATCTGGATCAGGCCAAGGCCGATGCGCTGATTGAAAAACTCAGAGCAGAAAATAAACGTTCACGTTATTGCTGAGAGAAAGTATGGGAAGAAAATTATTACTCGAAAACGATCATATAGAGGGCATACAATCTTATGAGGTTTACCGTCGTCAGGGTGGTTATCGCTCTGTAGAGAAAGCACTTAAAACAATGTCACCTGAGGCCGTTGTTGAGGAAGTGAAGAAATCCGGTTTAAGGGGTAGGGGAGGAGCAGGATTCCCCACAGGAATGAAATGGAGTTTTTTGGCCAAACCTCCCGGAGTGCCCCGTCATTTGGTGTGTAATGCAGACGAAAGTGAGCCCGGAACATTCAAAGACCGTTACCTGATGGAGCGAATTCCTCACCTTTTGGTTGAAGGAATGATTACCTCCAGTTATGCACTTGGTGCAAACACCTCCTACATCTATATACGCGGTGAATACTTTTATGTATCACGCATTCTGGAACATGCTATAGCAGAAGCCTATGCCAATGGCTGGTTGGGGAAAAATATTCAGGGCAGTGGCTACGACCTTGATCTATTTGTTCACGTAGGTGCCGGAGCCTACATATGTGGTGAAGAAACTGCCTTATTGGAATCACTTGAAGGGAAACGCGGAAATCCACGCATCAAGCCTCCTTTTCCAGCCGTAGCCGGACTTTACGGCAGACCTACTGTGGTGAACAACGTAGAAACCATCGCGGCAGTTGTGCCTATTGTGAATGATGGTGGAGAAGAATATGCGAAGATTGGTATTGGAAAAAGTACAGGAACTAAACTGATTTCAGCCGGTGGCAACATCAAAAACCCCGGCGTTTACGAAATTGAGATGAATATCAGTGTAGAAGAGTTTATCTTTTCAGATGAATACTGCGGAGGTATTCCTGAAGGCAGAAAACTTAAGGCCTGCGTTCCGGGTGGGTCTTCGGTTCCCATACTTCCTGAACATTTGCTGCTCAAAACTGCAAACGGAGAGGCCCGCATGATGACCTATGAATCGCTTGCTGACGGAGGTTTTGCCACCGGCTCTATGATGGGTTCGGGAGGATTTATCGTTTACGACGATCGTGCCTGCATTGTCAGAAGCACCTGGAATTTCTCCAGATTCTATCATCATGAAAGTTGCGGCCAATGCAGTCCGTGTCGTGAGGGAACAGGCTGGATGGAAAAAATTCTGCACCGACTCGAATATGGTCACGGACATATCGAAGACATCGATGTTCTCTGGGATATTCAGCGCAAAATTGAAGGCAACACCATTTGTCCGCTCGGCGATGCCGCAGCCTGGCCCGTTGCTGCTGCCATCAGACATTTCAGGCATGAGTTTGAATACCATGCCAAATACCCCGAAAAGGTAAAAGACGTGAAACATGCTCCTCCTGCCATGCCCGTGGCAGTGAAGGCATAAAATGATATAATAACCAAAATTAAAGTAACGAGGTTTACGATGCCAAAAGTTACGATTGATCATCATGAGATTGAAGTACCCGAGGGTACTACAATCCTTCAGGCAGCCAGAATGATAGGCGGCGACATTGTTCCGCCGGCTATGTGCTATTATTCCAAGTTGAAGACCAGCGGAGGATACTGCCGAACCTGTATTGTAAAGGTAAGTCAGGGTTCTGCCAAAGATCCCAGGCCCATGCCCAAACCGGTGGCTTCGTGCCGAACTATGGTTCAGGATGGAATGGTGGTTCAAAACACTACTTCTCCCGAACTGCTTGAAGCCAGAAAAGGGGTGGTAGAGTTTCTGCTGATTAATCATCCTCTGGACTGCCCCATCTGTGATCAGGCCGGAGAATGTGATTTGCAGAATCTTGCCTATGACCATGGTGCTGCTAAAACTCGTTATGACTTCAACAGAAGGACTTTCGAAAAGATAGATATCGGTACCAAAATCAAGCTGCATATGACACGTTGCATCCTATGCTACCGTTGCGTGAAAGTGGCCGATCAGCTTACCGATGGCAGGGTGCACGGTGTCATCAACCGCGGAGACGCTGCAGAAATCAGTACTTACATTCAAAATGCAGTGCACAATGATTTCTCCGGCAACATGATAGATGTTTGTCCGGTGGGCGCTCTTACCGACAACACATTCCGTTTCAAGAGTCGTGTATGGTACACCAAACCAATGGATGCACATCGTGAGTGTAAGAAATGCTGTGGCAAAGTGGTTTTGTGGACCAAGGGGAATGAGATTTTGCGTGTTTCTGCCCGTAAGGATAAATACAATGAGGTTGAAG
>JBEGML010000289.1:0-3598 GCA_041183145.1 Bacteroidota bacterium
TAGCATGACACCCGAACAAAAATCTAATCTAACTGAAAAAATTGAGCTTGCCCTCTTGGGTGGCGGTGAAAAAAGAATTGCATCCCAACACGCTAAAGGCAAACTAACTGCAAGAGAAAGAATAGACCTGCTGCTCGACCAAGGAAGCTTTCAGGAAATTGGTATGCTCGTCACTCACAGATCTACTGAATTTGGCCTGGAGCGTGAAAAATACCTCGGAGATGGAGTGATCACGGGCTACGGAAAAATACACGGCCGGTTAGTCTATGTTTTTAGTCAGGATTTTACGGTTTTCGGCGGCTCTCTCAGTGAAAGTCATGCCGGGAAAATATGCCGAATCATGGATCTGGCCATGCAGAATGGCGCACCTCTAATCGGTCTTAACGACTCTGGTGGAGCAAGAATTCAGGAAGGCGTCGTGTCACTCGGAGGATACGCTGATATTTTCTACCGCAATACACGAGCCTCAGGTGTAGTACCTCAAATCAGCGCTGTAATGGGTCCTTGTGCAGGCGGTGCAGTTTACTCTCCTGCTATTACCGATTTCATTCTCATGACCGAGAACACCTCCTACATGTTCGTTACCGGTCCGAATGTGGTAAAAACCGTAACCCACGAGGAGGTCTCATCCGAAGATCTTGGCGGAGCATCGGCACATTCCGCAAAATCGGGTGTAGCTCATTTCTCATGCAGCAACGAGGTTGATACTATCCGTAACATCAAATCTCTGCTCTCTTATATCCCACAAAATTGTGAAGAACAACCGCCGGCCCACCATTATGAAAGCGGCGATGAAAAAAGACCGGAGCTACATAAAATTATCCCTTCCAACCCGCAGCAACCCTACGATATGAAAGAGGTAATTGAAGGAATCATTGATTCAGAGTCTTTCATGGAAGTTCACAAAAATTTTGCTGAAAATATTGTTGTTGGCTTCGCAAGATTGGCAGGAAAAAGCATTGGTATTATTGCCAACCAGCCTGCATTCCTCGCAGGTGTTCTGGATATTAAATGTTCCATCAAAGCCGCCCGCTTCGTTCGCTTCTGTGACTCATTCAATATTCCCATGCTTGTGCTGGTTGATGTTCCCGGATTCCTGCCCGGAACAGATCAGGAGTGGAATGGTATCATCTCTCATGGCGCCAAATTATTGTACGCATTCTCTGAGGCTACCGTTCCGAGAATTACTGTTATCACACGCAAAGCCTATGGAGGAGCTTATGATGTCATGAACTCCAAACATATCGGGGCAGACCTCAACTTTGCATGGCCCGGAGCAGAAATTGCCGTCATGGGAGCCAAAGGAGCCGCAGAAATTATTTTCAAAAATGAAATCCAATCAGCAGATGACCCTGCAAAAAAATGGAAGGAAAAAGAAGACGCCTATATCTCACATTTTGCCAATCCATATCGGGCTGCGGAACGCGGTTACATTGATGAAATAATTTTCCCTGAAGACACTCGTGCCAGACTCATTTCAGGATTCGAAATGCTGAAAAACAAAGTAGATAAACTGCCCAGAAAAAAACACGGCAATATCCCTCTTTAATTTACCTGCGCAAGAGTTTTTCCCTAAAAACCTCCTGCCCTTTATTGTCATAAACACAGAACAAATACAACCCCGATTTAAGGCCGGAAACATCCATGCTGCCCGAGTGTCCACCCAACTCGCCCTTCGTCACAACCCTTCCGCCTAAATCCATAATAAACCATATGCTTGTTTCCCCAGTCATTACTGAATTATCAAAATACACCCTCTCTTCACATGGATTAGGATAAATGCTGAAACCTGACTTTTTCCTCTCAACAGTCTCGTTAACCTGACTTTGATGATACATTCGAATCCTGTCTACATAATCGAACATCAATAAACTGCTCTGACCCGGAAGACCTAAAGCACAAGTATAGGCAACCTCAAATGTCAGAAATCCTCCCGAAGGAAGTGATAACGGGCCGGTAGAAATCAGCCCCCTGTAATCATCAGGATTATTACAATTCCATATTTGTCCCGCAGTCGCCGGATCACTATCTCCTGGAAAAATAAAATCTGCATTTACAGTGCCCGATTGATAGCCACTACCGCCAAAGGTTAAGGAATTACCATCGCGCCAACGTCCGCTGATCAGATTGTAGTATTCTGAAGAAATAAAATTTGATGGATTACCTGTCGCCTGGGAATTATTAGTCCAGGCAATTGAATGTGCAGCATCATGACTTAGTAAGGTCACACCGCAGGAAGGTGAATATAATCCATATTCCCCTGACATCCCATTTCCGTCAACACTATCGCCATTTTCTGCATATATCAAATGCCTGTCAACCCGCGTTCCAATAATATCATCGTAAGGATTGCCAATATCGAAGTCAGCAAAAATCCCTAATCTCAAATTACTGTAATCAAAAACACTGCGGTTTCTGATTCTATAACGAACAAACACCGTGTTACGCAACGCAGATTCAGTGGAATTCACCTGATAGACTAAAGCATAAACCTCAACTCCCAGAGGAATGCCACTGCTTTGAGTATGGGTTCCGTACAAATCATTAAACACAAAATAAACCGCATCGTCTCCGTTTATAAGCGGATAATCTCCCTGAGCCGGATTGTATTGACCGTTATTATCTGTGTCTGCAAACGGAGCAATAATCTGCTGAACTCCCTGATAAGAACTTCCGGGCCATTCTTGAATTCCATCCGGCATAACATATCCGGGCTGTGCAAAATTCTGTCTATGAAAATCTATGTCACTACTCTGAACTGCCCACAAAGCATCCCACTGCATACTTGAAAATGGTGCACCACTCTGTGCTTGTAAAGGTCCACACCAAAAATCACTCAATCCATAACGATAAGTTTGTGCCGCAAAATGCAAGGCTCCAGCCTGATCAAAACCACCTATCCACAATCCGGAAGATGCGAGACTATGCTTGCCGCTTCCTTTCGGAAACTCCCAACCCGGTGCACCTGCACCAGGATTACGAAATAATATCCCATCTGAATTAATACGTGCATTAACATCAAAATCATCGAGCTGTCTATACGCATTCTGAGCTGCATTGCGCTGAGTAGACGCTATCAAGAAAATCAATATTAACTCAACAAGTCTCATGGCTTGAACCTCAGGCCGGCAAGAAAAGCTGCCTGAAATGGTCTTGAAGATCCAAATTCAGTCCTCCCGTATAAATTAGTAATGGCTTTCGAAAAATACGGCTCTGCAATAAATGAAATTTTTTCTCCCACCTTACACTCCCAACCCATCGAAACCACCACATCACCCAGAACAGAAGTGCGATAAATCGACAACCGACTCGAATTATAAGTCTCCATAACCAAAGGATCAACAACAATTCCACTTGCACGAATCCAGCCTAAATCCAAACCACCAGAAATAGAAAATATCATACGCTCTTGCACAAATCGATAGCCGGCTCGCAAGGGAATACGGTAATACTGCATACTAACCTCTTGCTGTAGTTTCCTGGACTGCCTGAGAACAACAATGCTGGTATCATAAGTTTTTATTATTTGAGGCGGCAAAACAGGATCGACAACTGTGATGTATTTGGAAGAATCAATAATCGTCTGAGTTGTTTCAAC
>JBEGML010000290.1:0-8156 GCA_041183145.1 Bacteroidota bacterium
GCATTCAATGAATATTCAGTATTCATGACTACTTTTCCTCCAATTAAAATAGTGAGCTATCTTCTTTACGCGTCTATTCTGGCTCATGCGATAGATGCTTTGATACTGACTATGGCAAATAGAAGGGCGAGGCCAACTTCCTATCAGGTTACAAGACCGTCAGCCAACAGCACCTGGGCATCCAGAAACATGGGACTTTTAGGTTCTGTTCTATTGTTTTTCATTATCATCCACATGAAAGACTTTTGGTTTGAATATAAGTTTGGTCATTTGCCTTATGTGAAATATGAGACTAACCTTGTAAGCGGAGAAACAGCATCCTCGGTATATGAAGGAACAATAGAAGGTAAAATGCTTGAATATGTGAGCGAAAACACTCGCGTTGTTATTGTGAAAGACCTCTATCGGGAGGTGGCCGAGGCTTTTAGTAGTCCGTTAATCGCACTGTTGTATGTGGTTTGTATGGTATCGGTAGCTTTTCATCTTTACCACGGATTTCAAAGTGGACTGCAGACAATAGGAGTAAATCATCCAAAATACAATGCTGCAATCAAGTTTGTGGGGAACTGGATATTCGGTCTCGTGATACCGGTTCTTTTTGCATCTATGCCACTGTATTTTCTTCTCAAGTAAAATTGCCTCAACTACAAAACTGATATGAAGGTTCTTGATTCAAAAATTCCAGATGGGCCACTTGCCGACAAGTGGACGCGATACAAATCAGGTGTAAAGCTTGTGAACCCGGCTAACAAAAGAAAGCTGGAGGTAATTGTTGTTGGAAGTGGGCTTGCGGGAGCTGCAGCTGCGGCCAGTCTTGGTGAGCTTGGTTATGTTGTAAAGTGCTTTTGTTACCAGGATAGTCCCCGCAGGGCTCATAGTATTGCTGCACAGGGGGGCATTAATGCAGCAAAAAACTACAAAAATGACGGAGACAGTGTTTACAGGCTTTTCTATGATACTATTAAGGGAGGAGATTTCAGAGCTCGTGAAGCAAACGTTTATCGTTTAGCCGAGGTGAGTGCCAGTATTATTGATCAATGCGTGGCCCAGGGTGTTCCTTTTGCAAGAGATTATGGAGGCTTGCTCGACAATCGCTCTTTTGGAGGAGCCCAGGTATCCAGGACGTTCTATGCAAGAGGTCAAACCGGACAGCAGCTTTTGCTTGGAGCTTATTCTGCCCTTACCCGGCAGGTAGGCTTAGGTAATGTGAAGATGTATTCTCGCCACGAAATGGTTGAAATTGTTAAGATTGACGGTAAGTGCCGAGGCATTATTGCCCGAAACCTAGTAACCGGAGAGTTTGAGCGCCACTTCGGACATGCAGTAGTTCTTGCAACCGGTGGATACGGGAATGTATTTTTTCTATCCACCAATGCCATGGGCTCCAATGTAACCGCTGCATGGAAGGCATACAAAAACGGCGCTTTTTTTGGCAACCCTTGTTTCACACAGATTCATCCTACTTGTATCCCTGTTTCCGGAGACTATCAGAGCAAGCTTACTCTGATGAGTGAATCTCTCCGGAACGACGGCCGTGTATGGGTTCCCAAGAGAAAAGAAGATTGCAGAAAGCGTCCGCAGGATATTGCCGAGGAGGATCGTGATTATTATCTGGAGCGAAAATATCCTTCTTTTGGAAACCTGGCTCCTAGAGACATTTCATCACGCGCTGCAAAAGAGGTATGTGATGAAGGACGTGGAGTAGGAGAGTCCGGACTTGCTGTTTATCTTGATTTTTCTGATGCAATCAGAAGACTAGGCAAAAAAGTGGTAGAGGCAAGATACGGCAATCTCTTTGACATGTATCATCATATTACCAACGAAGATCCATATCAGGTTCCCATGAGAATTTACCCTGCGGTTCACTACACCATGGGGGGCATTTGGGTTGATTACGAGCTAATGACAACAGTCCCCGGACTATACGCTGCCGGTGAATGTAACTTTTCTGATCATGGTGCCAATCGTCTTGGAGCATCTGCCCTCATGCAAGGTCTGGCAGATGGATATTTCGTTATTCCATACACCATCGGTAATTATCTGAGTGGTGAAATCTTTACTAAGGCAATACCTTCAGATCATCCGGCATTTGAAGAGGCTGAAAAAAATGCCAGAAACAGATATGAAAAGCTGATTTCTGTTTCAGGAACAAAGTCTGTTGATGATTTTCACAGAAGGCTTGGAAAAATCATGTGGGATTATTGTGGAATGGCCAGAACTTCAGAAGGTCTTTTGAAGGCACGTAAAATGGTGATAGACCTAAGAAATGAGTTTTGGAGAGATGTGAAAGTTACAGGAGGGTTGATCGGCATGAATCAGGACTTAGAAAAAGCCGGCAGGGTGGCAGACTTCCTTGAGCTTGGAGAGCTTATGATAGTAGATGCTTATAACAGGAACGAAAGCTGTGGAGGACATTTCAGGGTAGAATATCAGGATCAGGGCGAGGCCATGAGAAATGACGAAAGTTATTGTTATGTCTCAGCATGGGAGTTCAACGGACTCGATGCAGACCCTGTTTTACACCAAGAGTCTCTCAATTTTGAAAACGTCAAGCTTGCCACGCGCAGCTACAAATAATTAAGGCAAAATCATGCATTTTCTTCTCAAAATCTGGCGTCAGAAAGACAATAAATCATCGGGGAATCTTGTTGATTATCCAATTGACAACATCAGTCCGGACATGTCGTTTCTGGAAATGATAGATGTTCTAAATGAACAACTGGTGACACGCGGTCAGGAGCCGGTGGCCTTTGATCACGATTGCCGTGAAGGCATTTGTGGTATGTGCAGCATGTATATAAATGGACGGGCACACGGACCATTAAGAGGTACCACAACCTGTCAGTTATACATGCGTAATTTTGCCGATGGCGAAACTATCTATATAGAGCCTTTCAGGGCAGCGGCCTTCCCTGTTGTTCGTGATTTGGTGGTAGACCGATCTGCTTTTGACAGAATCATGGCAAAGGGAGGTTATATTAGTGTGAATACAGGTCAGGTGAAAGACGCCAATAATATCCCAGTTCGAAAGGCTGATGCAGATCTGGCTATGGATGCTGCCGCATGTATAGGATGCGGTGCTTGTGTTGCGGCATGCAAAAATGCTTCGGCCAGTTTGTTTGTTTCTGCCAAGATTTCGCAATATGCACTATTGCCACAGGGGCAGCCTGAAAGAAAGGAACGTGTGATAGCAATGGTTAGTCAAATGGATGAAGAGGGTTTTGGATCCTGCACCAATACAGGAGCCTGCGAAGCTGAGTGCCCCAAGCAAATCAGCATTAGCAACATTGCCCGAATGAATCGTGATTTTCTCTCGTCTTCGCTTTTTTAGTCTCTTGAAAAGACCCAGATCTTTTCGGGTGTTTTAATTTGTATTTTTTCTTTCAGCACAATCGCTTGGGTAGCTCCGGCTATCGGCAGGGGAATCTCCTTTTCCTGGAGTGAAAGAAGCTGAAAGCACAGTAATTTTTCATCTTTCAGGTAATGTATGCATCCATCAGAAAAGGATATCGATGTAGCATTTAAGATAGGGATGGTTTTTATATAGGTTCCGAAAATATCAAAAGTTAAAAAGCCAATCAGTGGATCATAAAGAAAAACAAAGTTTTGGTATTGAAACAAATAGATTGGTTTTAGGGGCAAACCTGTTTGAAGAGGAATATTTCCACTTCGATGTGATACCCGAAGGTCCTGATCGAGCCTGACTAGTTCGAATTCTCTTTGATCGAATATCCATATCCCATTGTCGTGTGAGGTGCATGCGAGTAAAGATTGGTCAAATCCGCCTTGCGAAAGATCAACAGCCGGGCCGTTTTCGGATAATTGATTGTCGAGAAAAACTATGCGGTTTTGATTAGGGTAAAAGAGCAGGATTTTCATCGGATTGGAGGCGTCTGCCGAAGCGATTTCTCCCAAAACCTTATTGCTGTATCTCATCAGAAGTTTGCCATTGGCGTCATATTTAACCAATTGTGCGGACTTCATCAGATAAGAGTTTCCTAAAGGGTCAGCAATTAAGGAATCATCATTTACCGTAATAGAGAACAATAGTTTCTGCGCCATGATGCTTGAAGGAGCCAAGATCACAAGCCAAGAAATAACTATAAGTCTCCGGACAAACATTATAACAATGGTTTAATTTCATCCAGAACAGACCTGTTGTTACAGAGTCGTGGAACTTTAAACTGACCTCCGAGTTTTTCCTGAGATTTCATCCACAGGAAAAAAGTTCCTTGCGGAGCATGAAAAATTTTTGGCGGACCCAAAACCATATCGTTAAACCGCTTTGCTTCATAGTCACTGTTCAATGATTTCAGTGCGTTATCAAAAACTTCTTTGAAGTATTCCGGGTTTTCGGGCGCTTCATTAAATTCGATTATCCATTCATGTGCGCCTCCTCCTGATGATTCATGAAACCAGGGCCCCCCGGTAAATTCAGTAACCGAACAACGCGTTTTTTCGCAAGCAATTTTCAGTGCCTCTTCGGCATTATGTATCATGAGTTCCTCGCCAAATGCATTGATAAACATTTTTGTTCGTCCGGAAATTTTTATTCTAAACGGATCAATGGAGGTGAATCTGATGGTGTCTCCGATTTGATATCTCCAAAGCCCCGCGTTTGTTGAAATCACCATGGCATAATCCTTTCCTGTAGCTACATCCTCAAGGCCTATAGCGTTATTGCTGTCTGAGCCCAGCGGTATAAACTCATAGTATATCCCGTAGTCGAGCATCAGCAGAAGGTCTTTTTCATTTTTTTGATCCTGAATCCCGAAAAATCCTTCGGAGGCGTTGTATGTTTCCAGAAAAAAAATTTTTTCCTTATCAGTAATTTGGTTGAATTGCTGTTGGTATGGGCCGAAGTTCACTCCTCCGTGGAAGAACACCTCCAGATTGGGCCAAACCTCATGGATATTATTTTTCTTATGAAAGGCCATAATATGTTTAAGCAGCAGGAGCATCCAACTGGGAACCCCGGCAATGGAAGTCACATTTTCATTAGCAGTGGCTTTTGCGATTTTTTCTATTTTTTCTTCCCAGTCTTCCAAAAGTGCGATGTCGGCACTCGGCGTGCGGGCAAGTTCGGCAAGCAAAGGAAGATTTTGCAGAATAAGTGCGCTAAGGTCTCCCTCAAAGCCCCGCATCCATTCACCGGTATTTCTGAGGCTTCCTGTAAGTGCCAGGGATTTTCCTGTGAATAGGCGTGTGTCTGGAAAGTTACTGCAATAAATACTCAGCATATCTTTCCCGCCTTTAAAATGACATTCTTCAAGAGATTCAGTGCTGAGAGGAATAAATTTACTTTTATCTCCACTTGTTCCGGAAGATTTAGCGAACCACCTTATTTCTCCCGGCCACAGAACCTGTTGCTCCCCTTTTTTTATTTTTTCAATGTAAGGCCTAAGTGAGTTGTAGTCTTGCAGGGGCAATCTACTTCTGAACTGATCTGGATCGCGGATTTCTCCAAAATAGTATTCCTTTCCCCAGGTTGTGTCCTTTGCTGCCTTAACGAGTTTAAGTAGCGTATCTTTTTGCACATCCAGAGGGTATTTCAGAAAAAGCTCAATTTGATGCATTCGCTTTTTCATCAACCAGGAGGCGATACTGTTAATCAGAGTCATGAGAGAAACTTATGCACAAGTTACGCTTTAGAGTTTATAAGTAAAAGTGTTTAATACAAATGAAAGCATTGACATATAAAATGAGGCTGTTTTAACAGAACTCAGAACCATACCATTAAGTAGTGAAGGATAATTTACCCGCCTAGCGCAATTTAATGGAAAGCCTTGTCACTTAATTAGATTGAATATCGTTAACCACCTCCAAAGCCTCCCGGATGTAAAAGTCTTTGTTTACACTTTTTAGCCAGTCATCATGAAGCGCCTTGCGTGTTGAGTCTGTTGGCATATTGATTAAATCCTGTGCGGCACTCGTGATTTTTAATCCGACTAACTCATTGGTAAGTTTTTCGAGTTTATCGTTTTCATCATTGTCTTTCTTTTGCTCTTTGCGGTATGCCTCAAGATTCATGCTTACCAGTGTTTCTTCACTTTGTTTTTTGTAGTAATCTCCCAGTTCTTTAAAAAAGGAAAAGGCAGCGCTTGAGCTCACTCTGACTGCACTTTTTTTTCTGATTTTTTCAAGATCGGGAGCCCATTTCCATTTGTCAAATGTGCTTGATTCTATTCTGTCCCACTCAAGAGGAAACTCTTCTTCTCTTTCTCCTTTGTAGAGTTTTTCATAACGGTCGGCAATAGAGATATCACTTCTAACACCATTTAATTGTGTTGTTTCGCCATTAATACGATAAAATTTTTGTGTGGTTAGTTTAATATCTCCTAATGGACGCAGGCTATATTCGCTTACCGGCACATAGCCATCCAGACTCAGTATTCTTTGAACAGTTCCTTTTCCGAAGGTTTGTTCGCCTCCGATGATAACGCCCCGGCCATAGTCTTGCATAGCAGCAGCCAAAATTTCAGATGCTGAAGCACTTATATTGTTTACCATAATTACAAGCGGGCCCCTCCAAAGAACAGACGTGTCTTTGTCTTCGAGCACATCAGGTCTCATGCCCCGTGATTTCACCTGAACTATAGGCCCCTGTGGGATAAACATTCCCGCTATCTCTACAACGTCTGTCAGGCTGCCGCCACCATTGTTTCTTAAATCAATGATGAGTCCGGTGATGCCATCAGATTTTAATTTCAGGATTTCCTTTCTCATGTCATCAGCACATCTTCTTCCTCCCGCTTTGTTGAAGTCGGCATAAAAGCTTGGGAGTTTAATGTAACCGGTTTTCTTGCCTGTTTCAATAATTAAAGATTTGGCATAAGTCTCTTCCAGCACAACAACATCTCTGATTATAGGAATAATAATTACTGAACCGTCAACTTTCTTAACGGTTAGCCTGACCTCTGTGCCCTTTTTTCCACGGATAAGCTGAACTGCATCATCAAGGGGCATACTTGAAATGTCTACAGGGTCTGCACTTCCCTGACCTACTTTTAAAATAATATCACCAGCTTTGAGCTGCCCTTGTCTCCAGGAAGGGCTGCCGGGAACGATATTGCTGACTTTAATTTGGCCATCTCGTTCTTGAAGTTGGGCGCCAATTCCTTGCAGCTGCCCGCTCATTTGAATATCAAAATTTTCTTTTGCTTTTGGCGCGAAAAACTCTGTGTGTGGATCGTAAACATTCGACAAAGTGTTTAGGAATATGGCCAGCTTGTCTGTTTCATCCAACTGTCCCATCCTTCTGAAGAAATCATCGTAATTTTTGGTTACCTTCTCTCTTGATTCAATTTCCATTTCTGTGAAAGTCTTTACCTTACTAACGGTATCTTTTCCTGATTTAATATTTTCCTGAGTGTCCATAAATTCTGAAAGCCTAATAAGTGCCTGATATTTTAAAAGCTTTTGCCATTCTTTTTTAAGATCAGTTTCGTTTTTTGCCGGGTTAAGTTTTTTTGGATTTGTTTCAATGGTTTCAATTTTCGTGTGATCGAATGGCTCAGAGAGAATTGATTTGTACCAACTTTTTACAATTTCCATTCTTTGGTCAAGCAGTTTATTTGCTTCCATGAAGAAATCCATTTTACCCGACAGGATTTCATCATCAAGAAGAGTGCGGTATTTGGAGAGCTGATCGATATCTTGCTGGGTTAGAAATTTTTTTGTGTTGTCAATTCTTTTGATGTAGAGTTCGAAAGCATTCTGTGAAAAAGAGTCGTCGATGGCTTTGGGGCTGAAATGAGCCTGATTAAGCAGCTGCATCATGACTGTTTCTGTTACAAGGTTTTTATGCCCGTCAGATTTCTGAGGTGATAAAAAAGAGCAGGTGATCAGGCCGCAGCTCAACAAAATGCTTGCAGAAAGAATGAAAAGGAGTCTTTTACTCATTCGTAATTTATGAATGTACAAATTTAGCATTCGCAATTCCAAAAAAGAGCCTCTTTAAACTTATCTTATCTGCATTAACAAGTTTTAGTACTGCGTTGCCCATATAAATGTACCTTTGATGTCAATGGAAACAAGTTCAAACGAGGAAACTTTACTGAGTGGGTTTAATTTACACCCTGATTTGAGCGAAGGACTTTCCTCCATGGGCTTCACCCGTGCTACGCCTATTCAAAAAATAGCGATACCTGAGATCA
>JBEGML010000291.1:0-5069 GCA_041183145.1 Bacteroidota bacterium
AATAGAGTCGACATGAGGCAGACCAGAATTCCCACTAGTTTGTAAAACTTGAAAGTTTTGGAAATGGAAAGCACCAAATAGAGAAAGTAACCCAGAAAAGCGATTAATAACCCTTCCTTAATCACACCCGAACTCCAAAAAAGTACTGAAGGCAAAAAGAATGCTGCAATATAGATAAAGAGGTTTCTTCTGCCTTTTTCATTTAGGGCAGTAAAGGCCGCATACATTCCAGAAAAACTAAACAGACAAATTGCTAAAAAGTGCCAGAATATATGCCCTCCTGATATCGGCATTAACAGAAGATTGAATCTAATGACGCTGCGGTTGTCATTGATAATGGTGGTTTCCTCTGAGGTGTACCAGAAGCTTGCCTGCTTTAGAATTGTCTCATCGTAAACATCCTGAAATCCCATCAGAATCCTGAGATACTGTTTGCCTCCGTTGATATCCTCATAAATGTCTTTTGCGTCCAGAAAATATTTGTAGACATCGCTCGTACTGGTGTCTGAGTAATAAAAAGTGTATATAAGATAGAACGCGCAGGAGGCTAAAAACTTCGCAATCAAAGGCACTATCAGCCGATTCTCAGTGAAACTTATGCTGTGGTGCTGTTTTTTTTCCAAGATATAATTTGAAACCAAAGTTAGATGAAATGCGGAGGTAAGTTGTTAATGCTTAGCATTTGAGATGAAATATTTAAGGTTTTGTTCAAGTGTTATACCTTAGCACAAATTGTAGCCTTAACTTTGAGCGCTATTTAGATTATGGAAATATCATCTAACCAATCGTCCTCTGACCTCGAAACAGCAGTGAAATTAGGTCTGCTTCCCTCTGAATTCGAGGAAATAAGCCGCATCCTAGGTCGCACTCCTAACTTTACCGAACTCAGTATATACTCAGTGATGTGGTCTGAGCATTGTTCTTATAAAAATTCCATCAAGTGGTTAAAAACGCTGCCCAGAGAGGGAAGTGCATTGCTCGCAAAGGCAGGTGAAGAGAATGCCGGTTTGGTAGATATTGGTGATGGATTGGCTTGTGCCTTTAAAATCGAGTCTCACAATCATCCGTCTGCACTTGAACCATATCAGGGTGCAGCAACGGGCGTAGGAGGGATTAATCGCGATATTTTTACGATGGGTGCCAGGCCAATCGCACAATTGAATTCTCTTCGTTTTGGTGACCTCTCCAAAGATCATACACAGTGGTTGATTAAGGGTGTAGTAAAGGGAATTGGTGATTATGGAAATGCCTTTGGTGTGCCAACAGTGGGTGGTGAGGTGTTCTTTGATCCATGCTTTCAGCAAAATCCTCTTGTGAATGCAATGTCTGTGGGAATAGTAAAGGTTGGAGCTACTCTTTCAGCTATTGCAGAAGGTGAGGGTAATCCGGTCTTCATAGTTGGTTCCAGCACAGGAAGAGATGGAATTCATGGTGCAACTTTCGCCTCGGCAGATCTTAATGAGGACTCTGTGAAGGATCTTCCTGCGGTGCAGGTTGGTGATCCATTTGCAGAAAAATTACTTCTTGAGGCCTCTTTGGAACTTGCTTCATCGGGCGCAGTTGTTGGTATGCAGGATATGGGAGCTGCAGGAATTACCTGCTCTACCTCTGAAATGAGTGCCAAAGGTAATGCAGGTATGATGATCTGGTTAGACAAGGTGCCTCTCAGACAAGAGGGTATGAAACCTTTTGAAATTCTTCTCAGTGAATCTCAGGAAAGAATGTTAGTGGTTGTTAAGAAGGGGAGGGAGCAGGATGTTTTGAATATTTTTGAAAAGTGGGATATCCACTGTGCCCAGATTGGTGTTGTTACCTCCGGCGGTATGCTTGAGTATTTTATGGGTGGGGAATGTGTAGCTAAGGTGCCCGCGCAGTCACTTGTTTTGGGTGGAGGCGCTCCTGTTTACGAAAGAGAATTCAAGGAACCTGATTATTTTCTCAAAAACAAGGCATTCCGCTCTGAGTTTATTGATGAACCGGCAGATTATATTGAAGTAGCCAGATTTCTGGCTTCGCATCCAAACATAGCATCAAAACAATGGATCTTCAATCAATATGATTCTATGGTAGGGACGATTAATATGACTACGAATTTTCCTTCCGATGCATCGGTGGTTGACATTCGGGGTACGAATAAGGCTCTTGCAATGACAGTGGATTGTAACTCCCGATATGTCTGGGCAGATCCTGAAGCGGGTTGCGCTATAGCAGTTGCAGAGGCTGCCAGAAATTTATCATGTTCCGGCGCAAAGCCCTTAGGTGTCACCAATTGTCTCAATTTCGGAAATCCCTACAATCCCGAGGTATACTGGCAGTTTGTTCATTCAATCAAGGGTATGGGCAATGCCTGCAGAGTGTTTGATACTCCTGTAACAGGAGGTAATGTCAGTTTTTACAATCAGAGTTCGGTTGCAGGAATTACGGAACCTGTTTTTCCGACTCCCACAATTGGAATGATTGGAATGATTGAGGATAAAACCAAAATGATGGGCATCTGCTTCACTCCAGGAAAAAAGATTGCTATGCTCGGCGAGATTTGCAGGGAATTAAATTGCAGTGAATATTTATACTCATTTGTTGGTGTAAAACATAGTCCTGCTCCAACTCTGAATCTAGAATTAGAGATTCGTGTTCACAATATCCTCCGCCACTTAATATCTCACAAATTAATTTCATCAGCTCATGATTGCT
Source organism: Bacteroidota bacterium (assembly GCA_041183145.1). Taxonomy (GTDB): domain Bacteria; phylum Bacteroidota; class Bacteroidia; order UBA4408; family UBA4408; genus JBEGML01. The sequence goes on from JBEGML010000291.1 coordinate 2,692, forward strand.
CTGAAGGTGGTTTGTTTATTGCCTTACTTGAGTGTGCATTAAATGGCAAGGTAGGTTGTAAAATTCAATTGCCCGAACATGTCAGAAAGGATTTTTTTCTTTTTGGAGAATCACAGGGCAGGGTTGTCGTTTCCTACGAAACCTCTGATGAGTTGGCTATAATTGAGGCTTGTAGTAAGTCAGGCGTTCCCTTTATCCACTTAGGGGAAACATTTGGAAATGAACTTATTTTTAACAACCAATCTTTCGGAAAAATAGAGGAATACAGGGAGTTATACCAAAGAGGCATTGCCGGGCAACTTAGTTAGAAGGAATGAGTAGTTACAAGAACGATTTGATTTTACGTGCTGCAAAAGGAGAAGATACTCCGAGAACCCCAGTATGGATAATGCGTCAGGCAGGACGGATACTTCCTGAATATCGTGCAGTTAGAAGTAAAATGGGTGGATTTAAAGAATTGGTAAAAAGCCCAGAATTTGCTTGCGAGGTAACAATTCAGCCTGTTGAGATTCTTGGTGTTGATGCAGCCATTATTTTTTCAGACATCCTTGTTATACCTGAGGCAATGGGTCTTAGTTATGAAATGGAGGAATCAAAGGGGCCAATTTTTCCTGCAACCATTAGATCAAGGGAGGATGTTGAAAAGCTGCACATCCCTTACCAGGATGAGTTAGAATATGTATCGGATGCAATCAGGCTAACCGTTAAAGAATTATCTGGAAGAGTTCCATTAATAGGTTTTGCAGGTGCTCCTTTTACCATCCTGGCCTACATGGTGGAAGGAAAGGGTAGTAAAACCTTCAGCCAGACAAAAAAATTTCTCTATACCCAACCACTGACGGCTCATCTGCTGCTTGAAAAAATTACTGAAAGCACTATCGCTTATCTTAAAAATCAGATTAACGCGGGGGCAGCCTTGATTCAGATTTTTGATAGTTGGGCAGGTATTCTCTCGCCTGACGCTTACAATGAATTTGGTGCTCCATACATTGAAAAAATTTCTGATTCTCTTTCTCCTCTTGCTCCTGTTACAATTTTTGCAAAGGGGGCATGGTTTGCCCGTAAGAAATTTGCCTCGACAAGCGCCCGCACTATAGGTTTGGATTGGAATATGGATGCAGAAGAGTCACGATTGATTATTGGACATGACAAGACTCTTCAAGGCAACCTGGATCCATGTGTTTTATACGGAGATTTTAACTTTATTCGAAGCGAAACAAAAAAAATGCTTAAGGCCTTCGGCAAAAGAAAACACATCGCCAACCTCGGTCATGGAGTTTACCCGGATATTCCTAAAGATAATGTTAGATGCTTTATTGATACTGTTAAGGAATTTGTTCATTAAAACAGTATGGTGAAAAGAGAAAATTCAAAAACCAAGTTGATAAATGCATGGGTTACTTATGACTTTGCAAATTCTGCATATAATCTTGTTATTACGGCGACTCTATTTCCAATTTATTATGGCATTGTCACCAGCAGAGACTTAGCCGACGGAACAACAACTAATCTGGTTAACATAGTCGGTTTATCCGTTAAGAATACTTCTTTGTATGATTTTGCTCTCGCGGGGGCTTACCTTTTGGTGGCTCTTCTTGTTCCATTTTTATCTGGCATTGCCGATTACTCGGGGAGGAAAAAATCTTTCATGAGTTTTTTTTGCTATCTCGGCGGAATTTCATGCTCGTGTATGTACTTTTTCGATTCGACAAATATTGGTTTTGGCTTGCTCATGGCCGCTATGGCTTGTATTGGGTTTTCCGGAAGTCTTGTTTTTTATAATGCCTTTTTACCAGAAATTGCATCTCCTGAAGATCAGGATCATGTCAGTGCAAGGGGTTTCTCTATGGGTTATTGGGGAAGTTCAATATTGCTTTTACTGTGCCTTACCTTGATAAATTCTGTTGAAGGTGGTCAGGATAAATTAATGATGATGCGTTACTCTTTCGTCTTGGTTGGTGTTTGGTGGATTGGCTTCGCGCAAATTCCTTTGATTATTCTTCCAAATAATAGCTCTAACATTAAAGGAAAGGGGCACTGGCTCTTACATGGTTTTCAGGAATTGATGAAAGTTTGGAGTGAATTAAAGGAACACAAGAATCTGATCAGATTTTTGCCTGCATTTTTTGTTTACAGTATGGGTGTACAGACGGTTATGCTTGTTGCAACACATTTCGCCAAGCATGAAATTGGCATGGAATCAGCTCAGCTAATAACCACCATTTTGATAATACAGTTCGTCGCTTTGATTGGCGCCTATCTTTTTTCCTTCTGTTCAGCCAGATTTGGCAATATTCTAACTCTTAGGATTGCAGTTGCCATTTGGGCAGGTATTTGTTTTTTCACTTATTACTTCGTTTACCAACCACTTGAATTTT
>JBEGML010000292.1:0-5557 GCA_041183145.1 Bacteroidota bacterium
CCCTTGGTCCTTGTTTGCGTGAAGACGGACAGATAATAAATTCTTACTTTATACCGGGTGGCGTAACACTGGATCCGGTTTCCGGTGACATGGTATGGCAATGTCCGGGGCCCGCTGTTGGTGAATATAGTTTCTGCATTTTGATAGTTTCTTGGAGGGGCGGAGTGCCAATCGATACTGTAAGGCGTGATATGCAGGTCTTTGTGAATGGTGCATGCAACAATGACCCTCCTGTTGTGTCAGCTTCAGACCTTTGCGTTGATGCCGGCGACACACTTGCGGTTGCTATTGGTTTTGATGACCCCAACGGGCACACTGTTACGGCCACTTCAACAGGTTTCCCATATCAGCTCGCCAATAGCCCTGCGCAATTTAATCAGCCTCAGACCAGTCCGGTACCTTTCAATAACACATTCTTCTGGGCAACAAATTGTTCCCATGTCAGAAATCAACCTTATCAGGTTACCTTCAAAGGTGATGATAACCCGCCTGATCCCAGTGATCACCTGGCAGATTTGAAAACTATAAAAATTACGGTTGTATCACCCGGGCCTGATAGTCTTAAGGTTGAACCACTGGGTAACAATATGTTATTGTCTTGGCAAAGTTGCCCATGCACACAGGCTCTGGGATATAAGATATACAGGAAAATCGGCCCTTCAGGATTTGTTCCAGGTCCTTGTCAAACCGGTGTTCCTCCAACAACGGGATATCAGCAAATTGCTCAGACAGCCGGGGTATCGATCAACACTTTTTTAGATGACAACAACGGTGTTGGTCTCGTTCATGGGCAGCAATATTGCTACATGATTTGTGCATTTTTCCCCGATCAGGCCGAAAGTTATGCATCTAATGAGGATTGTGCGGTTTTGGTAAAAGACGTTCCTGTCATTACTAATGTTTCCGTACAAATTACTGCACCTGATACAGGTAGGGTTGAGGTAATATGGTCAAAACCTGATACTGCTGTAATGGATTTACAGGCTTTTCCCGGCCCTTATTACTACCGCATTTTTCGCTCCCCGGGGTCTTTTGGTCAGAATTTTACTCTAATTGATTCAACTGCATTTTCCTCATTACTTGATGATACAACTTATGTTCATTCGGGACTTAATACCAAGGATAACAGCAATAGCTATAAAATCGAACTTTTTTCCATGCTACCTCAACGAGTAAAGGTTGGCGAAACACAAACCGCTGGATCACCCTATCTCGGTGTTCAACCAACGGATAATTCGCTCTTTCTCGATTGGGCAGAAGTGGTTCCTTGGACTAACGATAGTTTTGTAGTTTTTCGTCAGAACCCTCTTACCGGTTTATTCGATTCAATTGCACAAACAATATCGCCACAATACACCGATACCGGTCTTGTAAATGGTAGGACCTACTGCTATAAAATCAGGACTTCAGGGTTTTATTCACAATCAGGTTTCAATGACCCATTGCTTAATTTCTCACAGGAGATATGTGGTACACCTACAGATAACATTGCCCCTTGTCCTCCTGAGTTATCTATAGAGGCGAACTGTGACTCAATAAATAATTTTCTTTCATGGACCAATCCGAATCTAAGTTGTGCTGACGATGTTTTATTTTATGAGCTGTTCTTTACACCACGTAAAAACCAAACCTTCAGTTCCATTCTTATGGTTCCGGGTGCCACTAACATCAGCACCAACCATAATGACAACAATATTTCAATTGCAGGCTGTTATTATATCACGGCACTGGATTCGGCAGGAAATCGCAGTATCTCAAGTGACACTATATGCGTAGACAATTGTCCGGTGTATGAACTTCCAAATGTTTTTACTCCAAACTCTGATGGCAGAAACGACTTTTTCCGCCCATTCCCTTACAGGTTCGTTGAAAGTATTAACCTACAAATTTTTAATCGCTGGGGAACCCTGATTTTCGAAACTACAGATCCTTCAATAATGTGGAATGGTAAGTATATGAATTCCGGTAAAATGTGTTCAGATGGTGTGTACTATTATTTGTGTAAGGTGAATGAAATTACCCTTGAGGGCATCATTCCAAGAAATCTCAAAGGGTTTATTTACCTGATGAATTCTCCAAATCCGAATTCCGACTAAAGCTGATGTTCTCCGGTATAATTGAAACATTAGGTACTATTGAACATGTGGTGCCTGAGGGCTCAAACATAAGACTTGTTGTTGCCTCTCCCTTATCAGCCTCTTTATACGTTGATCAAAGCGTTGCCCATGACGGGGTCTGTCTTACTATTGTTTCGGTTGGAGACGGACGTTATGAAGTTGTCGCAATTCAGGAAACATTGAATAAAACAACCCTTGGGTCATGGTCTGAAGGTTATCGGGTGAATCTTGAAAGAGCCATTAAATCATCTTCGTTGCTAGATGGCCATGTAGTGCAGGGTCATGTGGATACCACTGTAAGATGTACTTCAGTTAACATCCTTGATGGAAGTCGCGTTCTGGGTTTTGCTTATTCTCCTGATGCTTCCTCGGGTTTGCTTGCAGTATCCAAGGGAAGTGTCACAATTAATGGCATCAGTTTGACCATATCAAAAGCAGAATCGGAGTATTTCGAAGTTAGTATTATTCCTCATACACTACAACTAACCAATATTTCAGCAATTGAAGTGGGATCATTCGTTAATATCGAATTTGACATTATGGGAAAATATTTGGCCCGAATGATTAAACCCTATCTGGATAACCTGAGTAGTTTTTCAAAATGATAAAGCGTAACCTTCCAAACTTTGTTACCCTGTTAAATCTTCTTATGGGTTGCTTTGCTTTGGTGATGGTTTTCAGACATGATTTTTTGCTCACTGCGGTTTTCGTTTCTCTTGCTGCTGTATTTGATTTTCTTGATGGTCTCCTCGCCAGAGCGCTGAAAGTTTCTTCAGCTATCGGTAAAGAACTTGACTCTCTTTGTGATATTGTCTCATTTGGCGTAGTCCCGGGATTCGTCATGTATCACATGATTTCTTTTGAAGTGGGTATGAGGTCGGCGCAACAGAATAATCTTACTTTTTATCTGGCTTGGTCAGGATTTTTAATTCCATTGATGAGCGCAGTGCGTCTGGCAAAGTTTAACATAGATCTGAGGCAATCTTATGGTTTTGTTGGTTTGCCAACACCTGCCAATGCTTTGGTAGTTACATTTCTTCCTTTGGCTTTGAAGTCAGAAAAATTCCCTCTTCTGGAAAGTGTTCTGTCGCAACCCATAGCTCTGGCGATTATTGCAAGTCTCTTGTCACTTTTCCTGGTTTCAGGTTTTCCACTTATGGCATTTAAATTCCGAACCTTTAAGTGGTCTGAAAATAAAATCAAGTTTTTATTTTTGGGTATTGTATTCCTGTCTATTCCTCTCCTGAAATACTGGTCAGCCCCATTTTTACTTCTTATTTACATAACTTTGTCTTTTATTGACAAAAACGAAAATCCATCAAAGTGAAATTCATTGCCCATATCAATGTAATGCCTCATAAAGCTCTTCTTGATCCTCAGGGGAGAGCCGTAAGTCTTAGCATGAAAAATATTGCTCTTGAGCAGGTAAGTAATGTTAGAATCGGGAAACATATGACAATTGAAATAGAGGCCGCAGGTGAAATAGAGGCCAGGGAGATTGCCGAAACGGCCTGTAAAAAACTATTGGCAAATCCAATTATGGAATTCTACGAGATAGAATTAAGTCAAGCCTGATTCTCCTATTTTAATCTGGTAATAAGTTCTGCTATTTGAACAGCATTTGTAGCAGCACCTTTGCGCAGGTTGTCTGCAACAACCCACATATGGATTGCATTTTTACGGTTGATATCCTGCCGAACCCTGCCAATAAATACCTCATCTTTGCCTTCACAAAATAAGGGCATGGGATATTGATTCTCATGAGGATTATCTATAAGGACTAAGCCCGGAAATTTCCCCATGAGTATTCTGGCTTCCTCCGGACTTACCGCTTTTTCAAATTCCGCATAAACACTTTCACTATGTCCGCCCTTGACCGGGACTCTCACGGCGGTTGCGGCTATATCTAATTCGGGCAATGACATTATTTTTTTAGATTCCAGCACCATCTTCATCTCCTCTTTGGTATAACCGTTTTCCTGAAATTTATCTATTTGAGGTATCAGGTTCATATCAATGGGGTAGGGGTAAGGTCCTCCGTCATGACTCACACCACTGCGTTCGTCATGCAGTTGCTGCAGGGCCTTTGCGCCTGTTCCGGTTACAGATTGGTAGGTACTTAAAATTACTCTTCGTAGTTTTTTTTCAATGTGAATTGGCCAAAGTGCCATAACAAGCTGGATGGTGCTGCAATTTGGATTCGCAATGATGAAGTCATCTTTTTTAATAATCCCACCATTAATCTCAGGAACAATAAGGGGAACGTGAGCATGCATCCTCCATGCACTTGAATTGTCGATAACGTAGGTTCCGCAATCGGCGAACTTTGGGGCCCATTCCTCCGAAACCAATCCTCCTGCACTGAATAAAGCAATATCAGGTTTCTTTTTTATGGCTTCATTCATGGTGTAAACTTTATGGGATTTTCCGTTGAATAAAACCTGTCTTCCCACACTTTTTTCAGAGGCAATTGGGACTATTTCTGTTACCGGGAACCCACGTTCCTCCAAAATTCTAAGCATTGTGCCGCCTACAAGACCGGTAGCACCAGCGATTGCAACTATCATGGCTTAAAGATATAAAACAAAAAAATCCCGCTCCTTTTGAGAGCGGGACCAAACCCATGAAAAATATCCGATATTGTGCTTCGGACAGAGCGTGTACCATTGAACTGATACACAATACTTGAACAAGTAATTCTGAAGATTGTTTTGTAAGTGATAAAATTCATTTGAAAAAAATGCAAAATCTTGTAAAGCCGGCATATTCGATAATCAAAATCGTCTGCCTGATAACGGTTTTTTCGATCTCTATGACTTGGGAATCCTGTCAGAAGGCAGGCCTTGACGGTCAAAACACCCTCGTTTTGAAGCCTCAACACCACGGCTTGGCTATTAAGGGTGCAGTCGCCTACATTAAATTTAACGAATCTGAACTCCCTGATACATCAGCTTCTGCATTTGACCATGTAGTTAAGGGTAATAATGACGAAGATCATATTCACATCGACAATCTCAAAAGAGGCAAATATTATGTCTATTGTGTAGGATTCGATTCTGCTATCAATGATCAGGTGCGCGGCGGCATACCGGTGGTGATTAATTCAAAATCCGGAGAAACAGAAAAGGAAGTTCCTGTCACGGAGTCTCATTGAATTTTTACTCCTGAGAATGCTGCAAATTATATCTGATTCCGGCATAAATCTCCCTGCCTCGTGTTGGGCCCCACACATAAGATGTGTCGAACCAAGGGCTGAATGGCTCTTGCCAGGAAACTAATGGACGAAGCTGTCTGAAATCGAAAATATTTTCGCATCCTGCATAAAACTCAAAATTTCTTTTTTTGAAAGTTATCTGTAAGTTGTAAATCTGGTAGGGAAGGGAATAGGGAGAACGTTTGAGGCTATCAGGTAATCCATCGGTATTGGGCAACCTTTGTTT
>JBEGML010000293.1:0-5362 GCA_041183145.1 Bacteroidota bacterium
TTATAATATATACATTTATGATATTTTTTTGGGAGATACACTTTCATATCCTTTAATGATACATGGTGGAATCATTGATCGGCAAATGCAGCGTTCATCAGCTGAGTATTACCCTGCCGAAGGCGAATTGTTGCTGCTTTGTGCAAGGCTAACTGTCGATTTCAGAGGTGAAAAGGTATGGCGTCCTGTTTACGCAGCGGCCGGACTTATTCATGAGGGAATGATTGGCACCGCAGGAAAATCTGCTATCAACCGCAACTCGCTTCATGAGCATGATTCCATTTTAATATCCACCGGCTATCAAAAAAATGTTCACTCTCCATTGCCTGCAACATTTTCAGAAAAGGCTCTCATACTTATTCGCAACATGTCTCCTCTCGATATACATGCCGGAACAGGAGAAATACTTACCATAGACGGCTTTGGATTTGGTGATTTCTTTATTCCGGGCAGTCTGAGTTTTCGTGATGCCAACAAGGGAGGGATTCAGTATTTTCCATGTCCGCCTTCCAGTATCATCTCCTGGAGTGATAAACAAATCAGAGTGAAAGTTCCTTCAGGAGCCGGCAGTGGGCAGATCATCATTGACAACGGTCTAAATGCTGCAACTTCTTCTTCTTCTCTAAACATCAACTGGGGCTTGCTCAATACCGGCAATCCGGATCCTGTATTTCCTGTTAGTGCCGTAAAGAAAAACGACAATGGTGGCTACGAATTATTGATAAATGAAAGATTTAAAAACTCAACAGAATTCATGGCAGCCTTTGAAAGAGCTCTTCAGACATGGCGTTGCTTTAGTCTTGTTAACTTCACGATTAAAGCAGAAACAGAAATTGCCGGAACAGCATCTGATGAAAAGAACATCGTATCCTGGGATGATAACAGCCAGCTGGATCCGGGTGTTATTGGGTTGAACTATTGTTATTATTCCTCCTGTGAACAAGGTAAATGGTATCTTGAAGAGCTTGATTTATTGTTCCGTGAGAACATAGCATGGCATAGTGGAGCCGATCAGCCCTCTGCACTGAATTACGACTTCGAGACGGTAGCACTTCATGAATTGGGTCATGCGCAGCAATTATCGCATGTGATCAACCAGAATGATCTTATGCATTACAGTCTCGCAAAAGGACAGGCACGTAAAACGCCGGGTAATTTTAATCTGGAGGCTGTGAATGAATGGTTCAGGCTATCTGATGCATGGAGTTCATGCAACCTTGCCCGCATGCAAAGAATTCCTGCCGCTGTTTGCAACAGCACCGGCTTTGGGTTTTATCCGCCTTCCGCATATCCGAATCCATGTGCAGAAATTTTGTTTCTTGATTTTTATGTATCTACACCCGGAGTCATCAGCATTGAAGGTTATGATCTCAGAGGGCGTAAGATTTTTTCCTTCAATGAAGAGGTTTCACTTGCCGGAAAATACACCTATCCCTTAAACCTTGAAAGCCTTAGTGTAAGCCCGGGCATCTATCTCCTGAAACTTGATGCGCCCGGCTATGCTGAAACAAAAAAGATACTAAAGAACTAATATGTCATTCCCCAACATTTCTCCTGAAGACACAACAACCTGGACTTCTCTGATAAATATGAGCAGAGGATATCGTAATTTTTCTCTCAGTATTGCCTTTTCTGAGGATCCTGATCGATTTAAAAATTTTCATGTCAGACATGAAGGCTTTTTATTTGATTACAGCAAGAATTTTCTGGAGGCCATAGCCAGAAATTATCTCCTCGATTTGGCGCGGGAATGTCAACTGAGCGATGCCATTGAGGCGATGTTTACAGGAGAGGCTATTAACCGCACCGAAAACCGGGAAGTTTTGCATGTAGCCTTAAGAGGTTCCTCAGACGATCCGCACATTAGAGATGTGGTAGCTTCACAGCTATCTGCTATGAAGGAATTCGTAAACAAGCTCCACCGTGGTGAGATCAGAGGATTTAAAGGTAACCCTATCCGTCATATCGTGAATATCGGAATTGGCGGCAGCGATCTTGGTCCGGCCATGGCCTGCGAGGCCTTAAGACCATTTCATGTACCGGGCTTTAAAATAAGCTTTGTATCGAATGTTGATGGAGCCCATCTGCGCACTGTGCTGAAGGAGGCCAATGTTGAAGAAACCCTGTTCATTATTGCCTCAAAGACCTTTACCACTCAGGAAACTATGATGAATGCTCATGCTGCCAAAGCATGGTATCTTTCTCAGGGGGGGGGAGAAGAAAACCTTCATCTGCATTTTGCGGCTATTTCCACTAACATAAAACTCGCCAATCAATTCGGAGTGAAACAAGACTTCATTTTCGGTTTTGAAGATTGGGTAGGAGGGAGGTATTCGGTTTGGTCTTCTATTGGATTATCTCTGGCCTGCGCCATCGGCTTTGAGCGCTTTCAGGAATTTCTCAATGGGGCACATAGTGCCGATCAGCATTTCAGATATTCTTCTGCAGAGAAGAACATTCCGGTGTTGATGGCTTTGCTGGGCATCTGGTACGGTACTTTTTTGGGTGCCGAAACTCAGGCAGTTTTGCCTTATGCACATCATCTCAGCAAATTTCCTGAGTGGTTGCAGCAGGTTGATATGGAAAGTAACGGTAAGCAAATTGGTCGTGACGGCTTGCGAATTAACCATCAGACCGGTCCGGTAATATGGGGTGCAACCGGTACAAACGGTCAGCACGCCTTTTTTCAGTTGTTGCATCAGGGAAGTATTCTGGTGCCTTGTGATTTTATTGCAGCTGCAAGGCCCGTTGATTCCGACGAAAGACAACATCAGGTATTGTTGAGTAATTTTATCGCTCAAACCGAAGCATTATACAAAGGAAAAACTATCGAGGCAGTGATTTCTGAAATGCGTGCAGCCGGAAAGTCCTCAGAAGAAATTGATCATCTGGCTCCGCATCGTGTTTTCAGAGGCGACAGGCCTACCAGCACCATTCTGATTCCAGAACTCAATCCCTATTACCTTGGCATGCTGATGGCCATGTATGAACATAAGGTGTTTGTGCAGGGAATCATCTGGAACATCTATAGCTTTGATCAATGGGGTGTGGAATTGGGTAAGGTATTGGCAGGAGATATTTTAAAAGAAATGGATGAGGGAAAAATAAATTCAAACCACGACAGCAGCACACGCGCCATCATGGAATATGTGATGAATCCGGGAATGCAGTAGCAGGTTGATTTTTTTTAAGATGGAGGATTTAGTTGGGTGAGAAGAAAATACTTTGCAATGATTTACCCCGGTCTTTCCTTTTGGAAACCTGTTTCTTCCTTCAGCATGAAACTGCTTTTCCTTGCTTTACCTGTTCTCTGAAATTTGAATTCATCTCCTTATTTTTGGACGCCTACCCCATCTTTTGCGTATCAGAATTTCTGAAACCAGGAACACATAGGAAAAGGAAAGGATACATTATTCTGTCCAAAAATAGATACCCCTGCCAGACTAAACTGAAAAGCTTTTTTCTCGCTGCTCTGAAAGCGCATGCCCGGCATGATGAGCAAGCCCGCATTAAGTCGCGTATCGTTGGTGACCGTATGCTTATTGGTTGCTTCAATGTAATCCGGGCCGTTGTAATACCCCGGACTCAGCTCTTCACTCTTCGTATTGCTGGTAACTTTCTCATACAGCAATAGCATAGAATCGAATACGAAACTGGCCTTGGCGCCCACTTTCAGGATGCCCGCAAGAGAGAATAAGGGACCTTTGGTGATGGGTTTCCTTCCTGTTGTCATGTCGAAATTCGGCGTGTAATAAACACCCTCAAGGGGTATATTATTTATCCTGCCCGATTGGATATAACCGTATCCTGACGAAAACGTGATGTTGTTCATTCGGTCTCCGAGGGTCATACTCAACCAGTGAAGCCCTCCATAGCCCCTAAAACTGTTGATATAACCTGAAGTACCCAACAGCGTTCCAACTGAGAAATTCAGTTTAGAGTCTTTGGTTTTCAGGTTGTACTTCATGGCTAATATCAATGGACTGGCAATCCAGGTCGCCATAATTCCGATGTTAAAGTGATTGCTTACCGCGAAATGTACCTCGGGTCCATAGAGATTGATCATCGTATAATTTTCTCCTTTTTTAATAGGGTGTGCATTGTTGGTAAATGCATAACGGGTGGTAAAAGGACCCGCAGTTCGATACTCCCCGTAAACAATGTCTTTTTTTTGCTCCACTTTTACCATGCTCTTGATATCAGATTTGGGTATATAGATTTTCCCCAGATTTTCGGTAACAATCAAGACCTCCCGCCCATCATCGCTAATTAGGTCACCAATGAATTCTGCTCCGTTGAGCTTCGTGATGACATAAGGATTAGATTTTTTGGTTGAGTCTTGTGCTTGCTCTTGCGCGAAAATTGAACCTGCATAAAGAAGAAAAGACAGAATCAAAATAAACGGTTTCATGAGCAGTTTTTGAAAGTGGATAAACATTAACATACTTAAAGTTAATAAAATTTTTGCCAATGGAAAAGCGCATTTTTCGGGATTTTCGACGTTAAATAGAGACTGAAGATTACTAGCCACTTGTTTAAATTTATTAAAATTTTTGGCAGCGGAAAAGTGCATTTCTCGTGATTTTCGATGTTAAATAAAAACCGAATAGTAATAGCCACTTGCCCTCCGGGAATTGATTGATTTCAGACAGGTTGAAGGAACAGCTGGTGCTCTATAAATTTATTACAGAAAATATGTTGACATAGATTTTTTCACTAACCCTGCATATGATTAAAATAAAAAAATCTTTTTCACATTGATGAAACCTTCAGCATTAGCTTGCCAATTCAATCTTTTCCTCCTTCCTTCCTGCTAAGAATAAAATCAATAAACCAATTAGCGCGGAAATGAGTGAAGCGAGCAATATTGCCAATTTTGCCGCTTTTACATCACTTGGTTCTGATACTGAAAGTAAGGTGATGAAAATTGACATGGTAAATCCTATACCACCCAGCACGCCAACGCCGGCAATATGTATCGGCTTGCAGGCATAAGGCCATCGGCCCATTTTTAACTTTACGCTTAGCCAGCAAAATAGAAAAATACCAAGTGGCTTACCAAGCACCAAACCAAATATAATTCCTGATGGCAAGGCTTCCGTAAACAGTGCGGTACTCTCTGCTTCTATTGTTATAGCTGTGTTCCAGAGTGCAAAAAGGGGCATGATGATAAAATTAACCGGACTGTGCAGCGCTTGTTCCAGGTTATGCAAAGGACTTTTTCCTTCCTCCTTGGAAAACGGAATCATAAATGCAGTAATTACTCCTGCAAGTGTAGGATGTACACCTGATTTTAATAAGCAATACCACAGGCAGGCTCCTGCCAGAAAATAAACAGGAAGATGTTCAATCTTTTTATGAT
>JBEGML010000294.1:0-4875 GCA_041183145.1 Bacteroidota bacterium
CCCAACCCACAAAACTCCTTGCCTGCAGATTATCTTCTATTACTGCTTTCGGACGAATATTGAAAGGCTGCCCGAATTCCATTACTCTTGTAGGTGGATAAAGGTGATACACCAAAGAAGAAATGCCCGAAAAACCCTCAGTGCCAACAAACTCTTCATGGTAGAGTTGCCCGTTGCCGCGGCGAAATGCAAGGTGCCTCTTGCGTGGAAAATGTCCTGCCCTCTGATAAATCGGCATATTGCTTTTTTTTGATTTCCAAAAGTGTGAACACCTGTGTTTTTTAAAAATGACCCTCGTCAGCGCAATCGATGATTTTTATCATGCTATCACCTTCCAATCTTTACAACGCACCCTGAGGTAGCACTCCAAATCCAGTGCAACAGATTAAATCAGGTGGTATTAACCTCACTAACATAACACCGTTGATAGCTTTTTAAAGCGCGCTATATAAATAAACCCGCATTGCCTTATTTAGCGTAAAATTTCCCAACAGTGCTGTCATTTTCCGATTGGGCCATCATGGCCGCCTACTTTGCCCTTTCCCTCGGGATAGGACTCTACTACAGAAAAAGAGCCGGAAAAAATACCGATGAATTTTTCCTTGGCGGACGCTCCATGCCATGGTATCTTGCCGGCCTCTCCATGGTTGCCACAACCTTCGCAGCAGATACCCCGCTTGCCGTAACCGAACTCGTAGCAACAAAAGGCATATCAGGAAACTGGCTCTGGTGGAATATGCTTGCAGGCGGCATGCTCACCACATTCTTCTTCGCCAGACTTTGGCGAAGAGCTGGAATACTCACCGAACTTGAATTCATTGAACTTCGTTACGCCGGCAAACCCGCTGCATTCCTCAGAGGCTTCAAGGCAGTATGGCTGGGAATTATCATGAATGTACTCATCATCGCTTGGGTAAACGTTGCTCTTAATGCCATACTGTCCGTGTTCTTCGGCATTCCGGAAGATGAAGTGCTTCTGTACACCGCAGCAGCCATGATCGTCACCGCCGGCTACTCTGCCATCAGCGGAATCTGGGGCGTGGCCGTTACAGATGCCGTACAGTTTGTCATTGCCATGACAGGCTGTGTTATTCTTGCAGTGCTGGTTCTTGAAACCCCACAGGTCGGCGGTATGGAAGGCCTGATTCAAAAAATCCCACCCGGCTCGTTGAATTTCTTTCCCTCCTTTTCGGCAGGACAACAAAACGGCGGAATGGTCATTTCACTGGGAGCTTTTTTTGCCTTCATCGGCGTTCAGTGGTGGGCAAGCTGGTACCCAGGCGCTGAACCCGGAGGCGGAGGCTATGTTGCACAACGCATGATGAGCGCAAAAACGGAAAAAGACAGTATGCTGGCCACCCTGTTCTTTCAAATGGCACATTACTGCCTCAGACCCTGGCCATGGATTATTGTTGGCCTCGCCACTCTCGTACTCTACCCCAACCTTGACGATAAAAAACTCGGCTACGTCATGGCAATGAAAGATTATCTGCCGCCTGGCCTGCGCGGACTCCTGCTCGTGGCCTTTTTTGCAGCCTACATGAGCACCATCGCCACACAATTAAACTGGGGAGCAAGCTATCTGGTTAACGATCTTTATGCAAGATTCATTAAACCCCAGTCAAGATTCTCAGAAACCGCCCAGGCACAGAAACATTATGTGCAAACCGGAAAACTCATGACCATACTTCTCATGGCACTCGGTCTGGCAGTCACACCCATGATCAAGAGCATCTCCGCCGTGTGGGAAATCATCATTGAATGCGGTGCAGGCCTCGGACTGGTGCTCATTTTGAGGTGGTACTGGTGGCGAATCAGCGCCTGGGCAGAAATCACCGCCACTATGGTGCCCTTTATCGTTTTTCTTTCCTGTAAACTTTTGCTGGAGCCCTACCTTAAAATCCATCATCCCGATTTTTTCAGCTTCTATGAAGATCAAAAGCTCAGCTTCTTTCTAACCACCGGCATTACCACCCTTTCGTGGATTCTGGTTACCCTGATCGGCAAACCGGAACCCACCGCCCACCTGAGCAGCTTTTACAATAGAGTGAACCCACCGGGCAACTGGCGGCCATTCAGTACCGAAAACGGCTTCGGCAGGCTTAAATCACTTTTCGTTTGCTGGATCAGTGCCATCACCGGCACCTACAGCCTGCTTTTCGCCTCAGGTTCATTGCTTTTTCTGAGGTATTCCGATGCTCTTCTTTGGGCATTACTGGCCATAATAAGCCTCTTTATCATGGTTCGAACCATGAATAAAGACAAAAAATAATTGCTCAGTTTTTGCCGCTTTCGACTTTTTTTCATTACTTGCACGGAACTAATTTTAAGACCTTATGAACCTGTATCGGTTATCGGTTACGCTCATCACCGGATTCTTTGGCGCCGTTCTGCTCCTAGTTCCCTCCGGTTGCGGACCTAAAAAGGGTGAAGATTCCGAAAAAGATTCACTCGAAACCCCCACCGCCCCTCCATTAATTAGCGTGAATGGTGAATTATTCAGTATTCCAAGTCCCATTCAGTCTTCAGCCCTCCTGAAAAAATCAGGTGCAAAATACTCACAGGAATTACTTAACCAAACCTCCAATCTCCCGGCATACTCCAACAACTTCAAAAAAGCTGTTAACCTGGGTATCTATGGCGCTGATCTGGGTTACATCATTATCTATTCCCAGACTCAAAACTCGCTGGGCTACCTCAACGCCATCAAAAAACTAAGTGATGATATCGGAGTATCAGGTGCCTTCGATGAAAAACTTATGAAGCGCTTCGAAAAGAATATGTCTAACAATGATTCCCTGCTCTCTATCTTTACATCAGGCTACCGCTCTGCTGACGGTTACCTGAAAAACAACGACAGGAATGAGGTATCCGGACTCGTAATTGCAGGTGGCTGGATTGAATCTATGTATTTCACCTGTAAAGTGCTGAAAAACGACTTTGCAGACAAAAACACCGTCATAAGAAGGGTTGCTGAACAAAAATATACCCTCGATAAGGTTATTAAGCTACTCACACCTTACTACCAAAATCCTGAACTTCCGGAATACACCGAACTCGCAGACCAGCTCATCGAGCTCTATCATGTTTTCGAAGAACTACAGGCCGAATACAAATACGTTCCCTCTACCACTGATGTGGCAAGCAAAACTACCACCATCAGAAGTTTAACCGATATCAGGATTAGCCCTGAACAGCTCAACGAAATAACCTCCCAGATTGATGCCATCCGCAACAATCTCGTAAAATAAGAACAGAGCCATGATCAGAAATTTTTCCCTCGCACTCTTGTTTGTCCTTTTCTCCGCATTCGGAGCAATGGCACAGTGTGATACCATCGTGCAGTCTTGTGAAAAACACATGACAGCAAAATTTATCTCCGACGGACAATCTTACAGAGCACTGCTTCTGGATAGTGAAACCGCTGAATTCCAAAGCACCTTCTACGGAGACGCAACCTATCGCATTTCAGTTTGCTCAAGCCTTCCCGAAGGAAACATCTTGTTCAAAATTCTCGATAAAGAAAGAAACGTCTTGTTTAGCAACGCAGACCAGAAAAATGCACCTTACTGGGATTTTAAATTTTTAAATACCCTCGACTGCACCATAGAGGCCAAGCTCACACCGGGCATGTCGAAATCAGGTTGCGCAGTAATGCTCATCAGCTTCAAACAATAAACCTTAAGTCACTGAACATAAAAAGCGCCTTTCAGCAAGGCGCTTTTTTTTTCAGCAATATGAAGCCTGAATAAATTCAAGCTGCCAAGACTTTACCTTTTATCAACGAATTGTTTTTTGCAGCATAATTTGTTTGGCCTTATTACAAATTTCACTATCATTGAACTATGAGTGAAAGTATACTAAAAGCCCTCATGCAGCTTTTTGCCCTTATCTCTGAAGTGGAGAGCGGCAATGAGAAGGGCAGAAATATCGTACAGGCATTCCTGAAGCAACAGCTTACTCAAGAGCTGCTGGAGCAATACCTTAAAGTTTATGACGACTTTATC
The DNA here is from genome assembly GCA_041183145.1 of Bacteroidota bacterium. GTDB lineage: Bacteria > Bacteroidota > Bacteroidia > UBA4408 > UBA4408 > JBEGML01. The sequence goes on from JBEGML010000294.1 coordinate 4,008, forward strand.
GATTCAATACACAATGTCTCCAACAAAGCCAAAGCACAGAAGAAAGTATCCCTGAACTCTGTGAAGGTGTTGCGTATATGCACCCAAATCAACCAGGAACTTACCCAGAGTCAAAAAATAGTTGTACTCATCAGGCTTATTGAATACATCACCGTTAATGGCAAAGAGAGGGGCGGCGCCAATGAGCAGGAACTCGAATTTCTTGAAACGGTAGCCTCAACATTTAATATCGAATCTCAGGAATTCAAAAATTGTTATCACTTAGCAACCTCCATAATAGAAGACGGCAGTTTAGATGAGCATTTTCTGGTGATTGCTCCCGAAAAAATATCAAGCGCAAGATTTCTTCAGAGTGAAACCCTTCAGGGACAGATAAGAGTACTTCACATACAAAGCGTGAATATGTATGTGCTCAGATATTTCGGGCACATGGATATCTACCTTAACGGACAGCCACTTGGTCCGGAAAAAATACACCTCTTCAACCCCGGCTCCAGTATCAGAAGCACAAAGCTTCAGCCGATTTATTACAGCGATGTAACCGGATGCTTTATGACCGGCTCCGATAAGACCGGCATCAACTTTACCGTAAACGAACTGGAGTACAAATTTAAGAGCGGTAAAACAGGCCTGCACAAACTCTCATTCAAAGAAGAAAACGGAACCCTGGTTGGCATCATGGGAGGCTCAGGTGCCGGAAAATCTACAGTACTCAATGTACTCAATGGCAATGAAACGCCCTTTGCCGGTGAAGTACTCATCAACGGAATCAACATTCACAAAGACAAAAGCAGGATAGAAGGCGTGATTGGAATGGTGCCACAAGACGACCTCCTGATAGAGGAACTCACAGTGTTCCAAAATCTAT
>JBEGML010000295.1:0-5291 GCA_041183145.1 Bacteroidota bacterium
CAAGCAAATTGAGCACTTTTCTCTCAAGTGAAATACAACTTTTTACCGAGCTGTGATTCAAACCCTGCAGCGCTTCAATCAGAGCCACATCATTCTCCCGGGTCTGCATAGCCAGAACACCCTGAGCAGGTGCAGGCGGAAACTCCCGATGAGCCAATTTAATCACACGCAGTCCGTCAAGGTTTAAATTTAAACGCTTTATTCCTGCCCAGGCAAGAAGAATGGCATCGTAATTCCCTTCTCTTAATTTGTTTACGCGTGTAGGCACATTCCCTCTGAGATCCCTGACATCAATATCAATTCTCCATGCCTTGAGCAGTAGTTTTCTTCGAAAACTTGATGTTCCTACCACAGCATCTGCCGGCAAACAAAAAAGTTTCTTCTCATCTATCCTTTCCTCCCTGATGAGCAAGACATCAGAAGCATCCTCACGAGCCGATACTGCGGCAATGCAAAGTCCTTCAGGTGAGACTGTGGGTAAATCTTTATGAGAATGTACGGCGAGATCAATCTTACCCTCAAGCAGCTCCTCTTCGATTTCTTTGGTAAAAAAACCCTTCCCTTCTATTTTGTCAAAACTTAAATCCTGAACCCGATCACCGCGTGTAGAAATTATTTTTATTTCAGATTTTATGCCTGTTTCTTCGAGTAATTGCTTGACACGGTTTGCTTGCCAAAGAGCAAGATCGCTTCCGCGAGAACCAATGATTACCTTTTGCGGTAAAGCCATAACATATCGAAGGCCTCAAAGTGCCTCTTTACCTGCAAACTTACGAGAAAGCTTCATGGGAACAGCAATGAACTTTTTTTCCATGTATTCAGCCACCTTTTCAATCAACTCACGGCTATGATCATCAAGCTGTTGAATTTCTTTTTGAAAAACGTGATTCAAGGCCTGATTTCTAATGGCACGCACCTGACCGGGCACCTCACCCATGGCGATTTGAAGCTGCCTAATTTTATAAACACTTCGAAACTCCTGCATCCTACGCTCAAGAATAGTCATACAGGCACCAAGCTCAGTTCTTCTTTCCTGTAGGTTGCTCTCTGCAAGCTGTTGCAACAGTGAAACATCTATGAAGCGGATATTATTGGAGCTTATGACCTCCGGAGAAAAATCATGAGGCACAGCTAAATCGATTACAAGCTTTTTGCGGGTGTCGCCACCGAGCATCTCCTGATAAATATCCTGGTGAATAATATGATCAGCCGCCGCTGTACAGGAAATGATGACATCGAAGCCCCTTCCCTCTCTGGCGAGGTCTGCCAAACGAAAAAAAGGCGAGTTGAGCTCCCGACCCAGAGACTCCGCCCTTGGCAGACTTCGGTTGAAGACACGGAAATTTCTGTACCCGTGTTTGATTAGGAAGCGAGCCATAAGCGCATTAGTTTGTCCGGCACCGATGAAAACAAAGCGTGCATCCTTTGGAATACCTGACTCTACAAGCTTTCTGTAAGCAAGAGAAACAACGCTAACGGGACGGGTACTTATACCGGTATCCGTGAATACCTCTTTTGCTGAAACTATGGCATGCTGAACGGCAATCCGGATAGCATCTCCGCAAAGACCCAGCAAACGACATTTTTCATAAGCTTTCCTTACCTGAGTAATTATTTCTCTCTCGCCAACCACCAGACTATGCAGAGATGAAGTCACTTCAAGAAGATGAAGTACTGCTTTTTCGCCGTCGAAATGAACACAATTTTCTGCCATCCAACCCAAATCAGAGTCAGAGTTTTGAGGATAAATAACTTTGAGAAATTGTTGAATATCTTCCGTAGTATGGCATGAATCAGGAGAGGCACAGAAAAAAAATTCTATTCGGTTACAGGTGCTGAGAATCATAATCTCCTGTGCAAGACCCTGTGAAATAATCCGTCCTAATCGCTCAGCCCATTCTTCCTCAGGTACAGAATACCTGCCGATGTCTTCTATTCGGACCTGCTTGTGAGTTAGAGCAATTAGATGATATGCTTCCATTTCAGATGCTGCAAAATTGAAATCCCTCAGCATTTAATTTGTCATATTAGTGTCATAAATCACCTGATTTATCATGACTTTCATGATGTTAGAGGGAATATTCATAGCTTTGAAAACCAAAACTCCGCACATGTCATATTTTATGGTCGAAATTATCTTGCCGGAGGAAATGGATGAAAGTTTTTTCAACCTCATTCCAAGGCATCGTGTTGTAGTTAATAAACTTATTGAAGAGGGAATCATCAGCAGCTACACCATTAACCGGGAACGTAGCAAAGGTTGGATTATGTTTAAATCTGAAGAGGAAATAACTGTAAAAAATCACCTGCGTTCCTTTCCTATCTTCCCCTTAATCAAATGTAAGATTCATCCGCTATTCATAGCAGACGGGGAAATTTTCAGACTTCCCAAACTTCATTTAAATTAATCATGTCGGAGCCCAGAACGGAACTCAACGAACTCGGAGAGTTCGGCCTTATTGATTTTTTAACCAAAAACATCCGCATACGGCACCCGCAGACGATAAAAGGTGTTGGAGACGACGCAGCAGTAATTTCACCCGATAAGGGAAAACAAGTATTAGTCAGCACCGACATGCTGGTTGAGGGCACTCATTTTGACCTTTCCTACACTCCTCTAAAGCATCTGGGTTATAAAGCAGTAGTGGTTAACCTAAGCGATATTACTGCCATGAATGGCAGGCCCTATCAAATTACAGTTTCTGTGGGGCTTTCCAACAGATTTTCCCTTGAAGCAGTTGACCAGCTTTACCAGGGGATTTATCTGGCATGCGAGCACTACAACATTGATTTAGTGGGGGGTGATACGACCTCCTCCCCATCAGGACTCATTATATCAATAACTGCCATCGGCGAAGCCTCTGCCGCAGATATCGTGTACAGGAATGGTGCAAAAGAAAACGACCTGATTGTGGTAAGCGGAGATCTGGGGGCAGCCTATCTGGGACTGCAGCTTTTGGCCCGAGAAAAAGAAGTATTTCTGAGCACGGGCAAGCAGGTTCAACCAGACTTGGAAGGTCATGATTACATTTTGGAAAGACAGCTTAAACCTGAGGCAAGAACCGACATTATTGAATTATTAAAGGCACTCGATGTAAAGCCCGGATCCATGATAGATATCTCCGATGGGCTATCTTCCGAAATCCTACATCTTTGTCACAACAGCAAAACTGGCTGCTCGATTTACGAAGAAAAACTCCCTGTGGATCCAACCGCAGTTCAATTTGCTCATGAACTTGGCCTCGACCCTACTACATGCGCCCTGAATGGTGGAGAAGATTATGAACTCCTATTCACCATCGATCTGAAGGATTATGAAAAAATAAAGGGCAATCCGAACCTCAGTGTAATAGGACATATGACAGATTTAACCCACGGATCCCAGCTAATCACAAAAGGCGGTGGGCAGGAACCTCTCAAAGCTCAGGGTTGGAATGCTCTTTTAGAAACACAAAATCTTCCTGTTAAAGAAAAAGAAGAAGGGAATGAAGAAGCAGATGAGTAAAAATCTCACTGGAATAATTTCTTCAGCTCCAGAGCCTCAGAAGGGTTCATTTTTCCTGCCAGAATCAAACTCAACTGACGCCTGCGAAGTGCCCCGTTGAATCTTTCTGTTTCAAGATCAGTCTCTGGTTTTACCTCAGGAACGTTAATAGGACTTCCCATCTGATCAACAGCAACAAAAGTATATATCGCCTAATTGCATTTAGTACGCGCTCCCGTGCTATGGTTCTCAACATATACATCAACAAAAACTTCCATAGATGTTCGGAAAGAGCGGCTGATATGCGCTTCCAGAGTGACAATATCGCCGAGCCTGATAGGCTGACTGAATGATACATTGTTCACCGCAGCAGTAACTACAACCCTTCTACAATGACGGTGAGCAGAAATTGCACCGGCAATATCCATCCAATGAAGGAGCTGACCGCCCATAAGATTGCCCAGGGTATTGGTGTCGTTTGGTAGAACAATTTGGGTCATCACTGACCTGCTTTCAGAAGGTGTTTTTACTTTCATTGGAGTGGTTTTAAAGAGAATTTACAGCCAAGCTGTTATTGTTTAACGGCCTGAACATCCATCATAGCAATTTTATAATCGCCACCTTGCTTTACAATAACAAAGGTATTGAGGCTATTGACATTGACATTTTTTGAGGCTATGGTATAGGTGATTCTTGCAACCTCACCCGGCCGCGCATCGAGCGAGGAATCAGCGACCTCGCAACTTAGTGACTTTCCAATAACCTCGTTGAGTGTTTTGAATTTTGCGGCACGCGAAGATGATGACTCACCTTCAGCAAATTCTTCGGCAAACATGGCCTCCAATGAAGCATAATCACCACTTGAGAAACTATTCTGAGCCTTTAAAGCAAGAATGCGTGAAGGCGTGAATTCCGGAACATCAGAGCCACAGGATGAAAAAAGGAGAGCGAGCGAAAGAAGAAGAATACGTGCAATCATAGTGAGCTTTATAGAGCGCAAATAACGTGAATTCAAATTAATTGCGGTACGGGTTATGGGATAGACACAATTTTAATTTGATGCTTAAAACCACAGTCGCCAGTGTAGATTTTTACCATTCAAAAAGAAATATTGAAAAAAACACCATTGGGATTAAATTGATGACCCGGGGAATTACATTTGCGCATGCTCCCGATTAAAGCCCTGCACATCATTTTTATAGTCACCTGGTTTGCAGGTCTGTTTTATATAGTACGATTGTTTGTTTATCACAGTGAGGCAGAACAAAAAGAGGAAACGGAAAAACAAATACTGATAAAGCAGTTCAGAATTATGGAAAAGCGCCTTTGGTACGGTATCACCTGGCCTTCCATGATACTCGCCTGGATTTTCGGGCTCATTATGGTGTTTAGTGTTCCGGAGTTTATACAACAGTCATGGTTTCAAGTAAAACTATTGCTGGTTTTGCTTCTTACAGCCTACCACCTCGTTTGTCATTATTATTTCCGCATTTATCAAAAGAAGATTGCCCCGGTTTCGTCGAACCACATGAGAATATTCAATGAAATTGCCACTCTTTTTCTTGTTTCTGTGGTTTTTATCGTAGAGCTGCAACATGCCACAAACTGGCTCTATAGTCTCCTTGGCCTTCTCATACTGAGTCTGAGCCTCATGGCGGCCATTAAAATATATCGTAAAAACCGAGAGCCCAAAAAATCCTGAGTCTGAAATGGGTCAAAATGGCTATTTTCACAGCCATTTTAACCCATGCTACACTTTCTTGAGGGGAAAATTGAAGAACTCACCCCAACCTATGTAATATTAAAT
>JBEGML010000296.1:0-2671 GCA_041183145.1 Bacteroidota bacterium
GATTTCCGAGGCTTCTTTCAAAGTTATCTTTCTGCCTTCGTAAAAGGCCACAATAAAGGCGTCTTTGAAATCTCCCGATTTAATTTTCTGCTGGTATTCCACTGCCTCTTCAAGGGTAGAAAATTCACCGGCGAAGTATTTAAAATGACCTTGTTCTTCCTTTTCCCAGACATTGTTCAATCCTGAAAATCGTTTCGAATTTAATTGAATTTTTTTGTTTGTGTTAGCCACCTGAACAGCATAGATGACTTTTGCCACAGCAGCAGTGGTCTTTTCCGTTGCAGTCTTTTCTGCTGCCGGCTTTTCCGGGCGGCTAAACTCCTCAGGTTGAGGCAGACCTCCTTCAGTCTCAGATTTGTAGTGCTTGAAGGCCTCATATATACCATTGGCAATATCTTCTTGCCCTTCAGCACTGCCCAGATATTTTTCCTCCTCAGGGTTCGTGAGAAAACCGGTTTCAATCAGCACCGATGGCATTTTGGTTTTCCACAATACCAAAAAACCGGCCTGTTTAACTCCTTTGTCGGTGCGGCTTAACTTTCGGAAGGCTTGCTGAACTTTAGCGGCAAAACTCAGGCTTTTTTCAAGGTATACATTCTGGTACATAGAAAAAATGATGTTGGCTTCATCTGAGCTCGGATCAAAGCCCTCGTATTTTTTCTCATAATCCTCTTCATAAAGAATAGAGGCATTTTCTCGTTTGGCAACCTCCAGATTTCCTTTTGTTTTATGCAACCCCATTACATAGGTCTCTGAACCATACACCTCTTTGTTCACAGCCGCATTGCAGTGAATACAAATGAATAGGTCAGCATCATTTTTGTTGGCGTGGGCCGCAATCTCATTCAGGGGCACAAAAACATCTCCGGTACGGGTGTAAACAACCTTCACACCGGGCACGCCCTCTGTTATTTTATCTCCAAGCTTCTTTGCAATGGCCAGTGCAACATCTTTTTCAAAAAACCTGGTTCCTCTGCAGCCTGGATCATTTCCGCCATGCCCGGCATTGATTACCACTGTTTTAACCGAAGATCTCAATGCAGGTGCAGATACCGAAGCCAGCATGATGTATATACTGTACATCATAAAGTGCCAGGGAATATTTCTGATTTGACGCTGAATAAAATTCATCACTGCGAAAAAGCGTTAAAAAAACAAACCAAAGTCGGGGGCCTCAGACAATTTTTCGATAGAACGCTGTTAATAAGCCTTTGTTGCGTTTAACAGAGATTCGCTATCATCAGTACCTTTGCCTCGATGCCATTCTTGCGCGTACTCCTCTTTTTCATCTTTGTCTTTAGGGTTCTCATGGCTTGCCCGGTGGCTAAGGCTCAAGGCATTTTGCCCGCGCAACGGCAGGATTCGCTTGAGGCCAAACCCGACACCGCCGGAAAAAAAATTACGGCCGACACACTCATGGTTTCCCCCGATGCCATAAGTGCTCCTGTTAAATATTCTGCCTCCGACTCCATCGTTTTTGAGGCTGATAGCCAAAGAGTTTTCCTTTACAATAAAGGAAAAGTGGATTATGAGGATGTTAGTCTCGAAGCCGGTGCAGTAAGGATGGATATGAAAACGAATCTTGTGAATGCCGATTCAAGACCAGACAGCACCGGAAAACCCTCTCAGCTTCCGCATTTCAGTGATGGCGGCAGTCAGTTTGATGCCGCCCGCATGATCTATAACATCAAAACCAAAAAAGGTAAAATTTGGGATGTGGATACCCGGGAGGGTGAAGGTTACCTGCATGGAGAATCTGTGAAAAAAGATTCAACAAACGTGATTTACATGAAGCATGGTACCTATACCACCTGCAATCTAAAACATCCTCACTATTATTTTTCACTCTCTAAGCTCAAGGTTATTCCTGACGATAAAATCATTACCGGGCCGGCCAACCTCGTGGTGAGCGATGTTCCTACTCCACTGGCATTTCCTTTTGGATTTTTTCCCAACCGCAAGGGCCGGGCATCAGGTATCCTCGTTCCTCAGTACGGTGAAGCGGCGAATATTGGTTTTTTCCTTCGCGACGGTGGGTATTACTGGGGAATCAATGATTATATCGACCTCACCGTTCAAGGAGATATATATACTAAAGGCAGCTGGGGACTAAGAGCCGGAACTCAATATGTGAACAGGTACCGCTATTCAGGCGGTCTAAACCTGAATTTTGCGAGTATCAAAATTGGTGAAGAAGGCTTCCCGAATTATCAGCTAAACCGCGACTTTTTCTTTCGGTGGCGTCATAATCAGGATCCCAAGGCACATCCATCACGAAGATTCGCGGCAGATGTAAACATGGGAACAAGAAATTACAATTCACTCAATTCAGTTAATACAACAGACCTTCTTTCAAATACTTTTCAATCCAGTATACGTTATGACCATACCTGGGCTAATCTTCCATTTAATTTATCCATCACTGCCAGACATTCGCAGAATACCATCAACCGCACCTTTGACGTTTCACTGCCGGAATCAAATTTCGGGGTGAACCGATTCTTCCTGCTCAAAAGAGGCGGCGGGGGACCGGCCGGAAGATGGTGGGAAAATATTACTTTGGCATACAACAACAAGATACAGAACAGCGTATCTACCATAGATTCCCTGTTCTTTAACAATCAGGTGGATTGGAGGAGGGCGCTTAAAAACGGTATGAACCACAATATAC
>JBEGML010000297.1:0-3725 GCA_041183145.1 Bacteroidota bacterium
AGACTGTGAAAAAACCATTCACAATCCTCAGTCTAAAACTGAGGATAAAAATAGGATTTTTTCGGCAAAAAGGGATATACTTTTATGCGAGCAATTGCAATGGAATACATTCCCTCTACCAACAGAAATCAATAGGAGTTTTACTGCCTCGAAGATGCACTTGAAGCCGATCATCCCGTGCGCTTTATTGAAGCTTTTGTTGATAAACCCGATTTTCATTCACTTGCCTTAGTGCCCTAACCCATCCCAAAGGAAGGCTGTTCGGCTTTTGATCCCAAGGTCTTTTTAAAACCCCATCCCCGGGTCATGCACCCAGCAACCTGATGTGGATGAACAAGCCAATAAAAGTCCCGATTTGTCTCAGAATACGCAGCACGATGGGCTCAGTGAAGAAGCGTATACAAAGTACCTGATCCGCTTGTACGAAGGAGCATGAGGTACAGAAAAAACCGGCTTTCCGATGGACTATACCCATGGTTAGTATATCTCGCCCCTTCGGGGCTGGTGATAGACTTCATCCTATCCGATGGGCTATGCCAATGGTTAGAATTGGCTGTCGATGCTATTTCGAAAGCAACAGGGAAGATTCAGGTGTTGCAAGACGGGTACTCTTCAAACCATCGATGTGGTGTTCAGCAACAAGCATGAGGATGCCATTTCCTGGATGCGTTCAAAGGACGTGAACCGCTTGTAGGAGGGAGCATGAGGTACAGAAAAAAATCGGCTGCAAAAGCGGCCTGGTATGGTATTTTCTAAACGGCAGGATTTTTTCATGAAGCGATCATCATAATTTCAAAAAACAAGAACATGACAGTAAGCCAAATCCGAATCACACCTTCAGACATACCTGAACCCGGACTGCAAGTCCGCTCCCCGAACCCCGAGACCCGAAAATCACTCCAACCAACGCGCTACTTTATGTCATAATTAAAGTTCTGGTTTCGGTCAACACGGGGTAGTAAGAAAAAGCCTCTTCTTTTTAAAGGAAGAGGCTTTCTTTTGAGAGTTTTTCGCTACCGGGCTGAATGTTACCATCAGCTCCGCGGGGCCACTGGCGTATGACTGTAAAATAATCGCTCACTACTCACCTTGAAAGTAGATGTTTTCTGCACAAATCAGGACTGTTTTGGGGCAATATTTTTTCATGAATAATATCCAATCTCCCAAGCGCAATCCTTGTTGGTTTTGTTGTCTCGAGGAAGTTCAGGGGCTGATAACCCGACAGGCTTCTTAGAAGCTTTTGTAAAAAATCAGGTCTCACAGCACTGGGATTCATCTCAGAGGCGGTATAGTCAAAAGGCCTTCATGATTCTGTTACTGGCCTTTTCTCAAATTTTTCTTCCGCTTTCTTTTATTTAAAATAAGCGAAATGGATTGACTCGTTAATAAACATCTGTAAACCTTTATACATATCCCAAAATGGTATTTTATGGCACATTTTCTTCATGATTAAAGTTAAGAAGCTAAATGGCTAAACAATATATTCAGACGATTTTTGACTACTTAAGGCTTTTTAAAACTTAGCAGGAGGCAGTAAAGGAAATATTTGGAAATCATATTGCTGCATGAGCCTCCCATAATTATCTCTAAACATTTATTTCCCGGCCAGGATATTTTATCCTGCCATCTTGCTTTATCGCCAGAATAGAACTGCCCATAAAAACCGCCCCGGCAATTTTCAAAAGTGGCACCTGCTGAGAGTTCCATACTGAAAGTCAATCAATAAACCTCCATTACAGACCGTATCAAAGAGGTATTAAAAATAGAAAATGTCTGCTCAAAATACCCTTTAAGTCAATGCGCCAGACGAATTTTTCATTGATAAACTTATCCGTATTACTTTTGGATATTCAACATGTGGAACAAAGAACGATTTCTCCTCAACCTAAGTATCGCCATTGAAGCCCTTTTGGCCAACAAATTCCGCAGCCTGCTTACTGCACTGGGAATCATTTTCGGGGTGGCTGCGGTGATTGCCATGCTTGCCATTGGGAATGGAGCAAGGCAGGAGGTTCTGGAACAGATTAAGCTCGTAGGGGTTAACAATATCGTAGTAACTCCGGTAACAGAAAAAGAGGTTGAAGAGGATAAAAATGAAAAAAAGACGGAACAGAAAAGATTCTCGCCCGGTCTAAGTCTTAGTGACATCAGAAGTATTCAGGAGAGTTTGCCGGGGGTTTCCGCTATTTCACCTGAGATAGAAATCGATATACAAATGCTCGCCTCCGGTAAAGCCGGTAAAGGCAAACTTATTGGAGTAACCCCGGCATTTTTTGAAATCACACGCCTGCCCTTGTCGAGGGGTTCCATGTTCAATGATTATCAGATGATGAATGCATCACAGGTCTGTATCATCGGTGCGGAACTTGCTCAGCGGATGTTTGCCGACAGAGATGCTTTGGGCGCCCATCTTAAATGCGGAACTACCTGGCTAAAAGTTGTAGGCATTCTGGAGCCAAGAAGCATCACAAAAAGCACTCAGGAAAACCTCGGAATACGAAACTACAACCAGGATGTTTATACCCCAATAAAAACTATGATGGGAAGATATAAGAACCGCAACCTGGTGACCAAGAGCATGCTTGAAAATGCAGGCAATAATGATCCTGATGCTCCTTCTTCCGATAATAACACCGTAAAAGAATCGTACCACCAGTTAGATCGCCTGGTGGTACAGATGCAGGAGAACAGTCCAATGAATGCTGCCTCAGTTTTTATCGACAGGCTGCTCGCACGCAAGCACAATGGTCAAAAAGATTTCAAGGTCAGCATACCGGAGATGCTTGTTAAACAACAACAACGAACAAAAGACATTTTCAATTTTGTGCTGGGCGCAATCGCCGGAATTTCTTTACTTGTTGGCGGTATAGGGATTATGAATATCATGCTCGCTTCTGTTCTGGAGCGCACCAAGGAGATTGGTATTCGTCAGAGTATGGGCGCAACAAGACAAGATATTATACAACAGTTTTTGATTGAAAGTACCTTAATCAGCCTGGGTGGTGGACTGGCGGGAGTTATACTCGGTTTATCGCTTAGTCTTATCATCACCAAGCTGGCAGGAATTGCCACAATAATCTCACCCTGGTCTATCATTATTTCTTTTGCAGTATCAGCCATTACAGGACTTGTTTTCGGCATTACCCCTGCGAAGAATGCTGCGAGCCAGGATCCGATTAAATCTTTAAGGTACGAATAAATTATGCTCCATAAGAGAAAAGATAACACACAAATAAATCCTGCTGGAAAAAAAGACAAATTGACTCAGCTTTTCTTTAATATAAATACAAAAAATATAAAAAAATATATTATATTTTTTTATTTAACAGGGTTTGTTCATGCACTTTATGCCCAGAACACCCAGCTTAGTTTGCAGCAGGTGCTGGACATTGCAGGAAAAAGCTCGCCCAGGGCAAAACAGGCAGAAACAGGACGTAAAACAAGATATTGGAATTACCGCAACTTCCAATCAAATTACCTGCCTCAACTGAGACTTGAAGGTAATTTGCCCGGTTTACAGCGTGGCATTCAGCGCATCACGCTGAACGATGGTACCGATGCTTTTCGTTTGCGGACTCTGGCCAATTCAAATCTCGGACTTTCACTCAGTCAGGGAATTTCAGCTACGGGTGGAAGCATCTTTCTTAATTCAAACCTTCAGCGTATTGATCTTTTAGGAAGCAGCAGGAGTATTTCTTATTTGAGTTCTCCGGTAAGCATAGGTA
>JBEGML010000298.1:0-4289 GCA_041183145.1 Bacteroidota bacterium
GCCAAATTCAACTTGGTAATTTTTTTGAACCCAATCTGAATCAGGTTTATGACCCAAAGGACTACACTGTATCTGTCGGATGGAATGACCATGTGTTTGACAGAGCCTATAATTGGGATGGGATTTCAAATCTCATCGTAGAAGTTTGTTTTAATAATCTGGTTGATCCCACCTACACTCAGAATGTTTCTACACTCTACACGGCCACCAACTACAATGCATGTTTATTTTTTATCAGCGATATTGACCCTGCTTGTCCCGCAACAAACGCAACAGGCAATAACGGCCTGCCAAACATACGTTTTGGATATTGTTTCACTCAGCCCCCTGCAGGAACTTTCAGTGTAAACTGGACTCCGTCAACGTTTCTGATTAATCCGAACAGCTACAACCCGGTGGTTATTCCGGGATCAACAGACTCTGTTTTTACAGTTGTTGTTACCAATATTGCCGGTGGATGTTCAGATAGTGATACCGCCCTAGTTCAGTTTTCGAACTCACTCTCGGCCCAGATAACACAGGTTACAACTCAGTTTTGCGTTAATCAGGGATTGCAGCAAATTAGCACCCTGCAGCCCGGTGGTATCTGGTCTGGTCCATTCATCAGTGCGAGTGGATTTTTCAATCCCGGAGCATCGGGCCCCGGAACCTTCACATTGGTTTACAGCTTAGGAGGTTCAAGTGGTTGTTCTGATTCTGATTCCATAGATATTGTTGTTTCGCCGGCACCGGTGGCGGGAATTAATCCACCTGCCTCAACAAATTTCTGTGCCTCAGATGCGGGGGTTCAACTCAGCGCCATTAATTCAGGCGGATCATGGGTTGGCCCGGGTGTAAACTCCTCAGGCTTTTTTAGCCCATCACTGGCAGGACCGGGCAGTCATATCATACAATATATCATTCCACAACCTTGTCCGGATAGTGCTTTCGTGATCATGCAAGTTGAGAGTGCCCCCTTGGTAAATATTGTTCCAGTGCCGAATCAATGCGCTGATTTCCCTGCGGTCATCCTCAGCGCAAATGCCATACCATCTGTTCCGGGAATCTGGCAAGGACCAGGCGTGAATTCAGCAGCATCAACCTTCTCGCCGCAGCAAGCCGGCGCCGGTGTGCACCTGATCACCTACTCAGTAACTGACCCTAACAGCAATTGCACAACAGTAGACAGTATCAACATAATTGTAAACCAGGCACCTGTGCCGCTTATTACACAGATTGGCTTTAACTTACAGACAAGCACACCTGCAAATGCTTACCAATGGAGTTTCAACGGCACGCCTATTCCGGGAGCCACCTCATCGACCTATTTCCCCACCCAGGTTGGAAGCTACACAGTAACCATCACCGATGCTAACGGATGTGAAGCCACATCACAACCATTCTTCGTCACCATCACCGGCTTCAGTGATGAAGGGTTTTCCAATGCCTTCAGGGTGTTTCCAAACCCTGCCAGAGATGAGATTAGTATTGAGATACCGGCATCCCGTGCAAGTTCATTTATCGAACTTGTTCACATTAGCGGACAGGTGGTGAAGCAATTCATGCTCAGCGCAGCAGATAAGAATCAGGTGCAGCACCTCAGGATAAGCGATTGTTCGGCAGGTGTATATTTTGTTCGCTGCACCGGCGATGGAGCATCACTTGTAAGAAAGCTAATCATCGAATAATAACAAACAGATTCTTCCTGAATCCCGGTATTTCAAGATGCCGGGATTTTTTTATTTATGCTACCGGGCGCACTCCGACCGCGGCATTGAAGCTAATTGCCTATTTTTGAAACATGTCGGCATTCAATACTCCTTTAGGGAAAAAAACACTATCTCAATTATCCGAAATCCTGGAGAAACCCCGGAAAGTAAACATAGTCACACACTTTAATCCCGATGGTGATGCAATGGGCAGCACACTGGGACTTGCACATTACTTACAAAAGAAGAAGCACAAAGTACAAATCATCACCCCGAATCCCTGGCCTGCCTTCATAGACTGGATGCCCGGGCTGAACATGGCAATGGATTTTGAGCATCATGAAAAAAAGTCGACTAAAGTATTGAAAGAAGCAGAGGTAGTTTTTTGTCTTGACTTCAACCATCCCTCACGTGTTGGAAAGCAAATGGAAGACACACTCAAGGGCTTGAATTCAACAATAGTTGTAATCGATCATCATCAGCAGCCTGATTCATTTGCGAAGTTTCTTTTCTCTGATACCTCTGCATCCTCCACTTGTGAAATGATTTATCAGTTCATAGAAGCACTTGGTGACATTCATTTTCTGGATGAACAGATAAGTACCTGCCTCTACACCGGAATCATGACGGATACCGGATCATTCAGATTTTCCTCAACCGGCGCGCACACCCATCAGATTGCCGCTCAGCTCCTGATACATGGCTGCAAACACGAAGAAATTCATAGCCATATATTCGACAATAATTCAGTTAACAGAATGCAGCTTCTTGGATTTTGTTTATCGGAAAAAATGACTGTTCTGCCCGACCTTCATGCTGCATTTATCAGCCTCAGAAAAGACGAGCTTGAGAGATTTCACTACCACAAAGGTGATACCGAAGGAGTTGTCAATTATCCTCTCAGCATACAGGGCGTTGGTTTATCAGCCCTTTTCATAGAAAAAGAAGAAGACATCAAAATCAGTTTCCGTTCAAGAGGTAGCCTTGATGTAAATAAGCTTGCCAGAGAGTTATTCAATGGCGGAGGCCACATTAATGCCGCCGGTGCCAACACCGATATGTCGATGGACGAAGCCATCAGCACCTTTGTTCAGGCACTTCATCAGAACCGCGAGGGAAACAGCAAATGAGAAAAGTTATTGCCGCAGCATTGCTGACATTAATTTATTCCTGCTGCGGTCAAGAAAAAGTGAATCAGGAAGCCCCTGACATGAACCAGGTTAACCGGCAGTTAATTAACATTAACCGTGAACTCATAGCCAAAGAATCAGCGCGCATAGACGGATGGATTAAAAGAAATGGCCATAGTGCAGAGAAGACCGGAACAGGCCTGAGAATCATCAGGAAGGAAACCCATACAGGACAACCCAGGCCAAAACCGGGCAACCTCGTTACCATAAATTACAATGTAAAACTGCTCGATGGAACAGAATGCTACAGCACCAGAGGGAAAAAACCTGAGGTATTCAAAGTGGAAATGGCTCAGGTTGAAAGTGGCCTGCACGAAGGCGTACAATATCTTCACAAAGGAGACAAAGCCATATTTGTACTGCCCCCGCATCTTGCACATGGCCTCATAGGAGATCAGGAGAAAATCCCGCCGATGTCAAGCATCATTTATGAAATAGAGCTCATTGAAATTCAGTGAAATCGCGACTGATACCCATCATCATTTTCTTCTCTCTTCCTTTTATTTCCTGTGAAGAACATGAAGGATATGAAAGACTGGATGATGGCATTTACTGCAGAAGAGTAAGCTTTGAAGAGACAGGCAGCGGGAGTCAGACACAAGACAAACTCATTGAGATGCGGGCCAGGTATTTTGCTGGAGAAGCAGAGCAAAAAGCAGGGCCCTTTACAAAGAATGAGGCAGGATTTGATACCGTAGATACGCGATTATTGCCCGAACCACTTAAATCGGTTTTCAGAAATTGTCATAAAGGCGACAGCCTGCATCTGATGCTTGAACCGGAGGCCATGAAGCTTTTCAAGCAGTGCATGAAGTATGAACAAAGGCAGCCATTCAAAATTGCCGTCAGCATTCATCAAAGCGAGCCCTTGCCCTTAACAGATGACAGAAAAATAGAAAAAGAGGAAGAAGCTGCGATGCGCTATATGAGTAAGAGCGGCAAGAACTGGCAGGCACACGAGAGTGGAATTTTTATCCACTGGATTGAAAAGACAGACTCCATGCTGCCGGATAAAAACAGCAAGCTTCTCTTAACCTATACCGGTCGCTTTCTTAACGGAAGGGTATTTGATGATGCAGCCCTGCGCGGCCAAGTGCTTGAATTTGTTCCGGGCACACAAAATCAAATTATAAAAGGTCTGGAAATAGCGGTTTCAATAATGCCGCCGGGCTCACATGCCGAGGTTATAATTCCCTTTAATCTGGCCTTCGGCAAAGAAGGTAGCAGCACAGGAATTGTAGGCCCCTATAAAATGGTTATTTTTGACCTGAAACTTAAAAACCAACAAGCAACCAATATCTGATGTTCAAAAACATTTCCCTTTGCATTTTCGCAGCAACTGCGATGATGGCGTGTAACAACTCAAAATATGAAGGCTATCGCGTGAGTGATTCCGGACTTCATTATAAAT
>JBEGML010000299.1:0-5665 GCA_041183145.1 Bacteroidota bacterium
ATCCATAACACTTCTTTGACGGTCAAAGAACCAATCTTCCTTAATTTTGAACCCTATGACGTCTGAGGTATTGAATGGACGTCTAGTGTAGACAGGCGTTTGCTCTCCAGTTTCAATATCATCTACGTAGCTCGTATCAATTTTATTGAATCTACCAATTAACTCAGAAACCTCAAGCGGAGGATGCACAATATCACCCTCTGCGCCTAAGGTATGCGTGTATGCAGTTAACTCTCCGCTCCTGATGCTCCACCATATCAACTGCATTAGACTTTGTCTACCGATTGTAGAATCCTTTGGAAAATAAAGATCATGATTCATTTTTTCCTTGAGATCCAAATAACGCCAAACCCTTTTTGACCACATGACATCAGCCTCACGCAAATGGGCATATGGTATTAGTTTCCTCTCTATGGTATGCTCCTTGACATAAACCCCGTCCAAAATATTGGACTGTGCAAATGAAGCTCCTCCACATACCCAAAGAAGAGCAAGCAAAAGGTTTTTTCTCAGAAGGGTATTCATAATTAGGTAAACGGAAATTAACCGGAAATCTTGAGTGTTATAGAATCTAAAGTTCTTACAGTGCCATCAGGCATTCGAACCTTGATATCCTCAAAGGTAACACGACTGTTTGCCTTAAGGGAGTTGATCAGAGATAACTGCTCAGGAGTAAACTTATTACCGGTTGCTGGCTTAACAGCCGTTTCACCTTTTACCGTGGCAACCATGCTGAATGATGAAACTGAAACACGGAGATCGAATTCAAAGCCTTCCATAACAGCAGCAACGCCTTGGGAAGCGGCAAGAAGTGCCTTTGAAACTGCATCACCAGAGCGCTTCCCTGCAACCTTAGCAACTGGATTTGGCAAGGATTTTACACGAAATTTCACAGCACCCTGCAAAGGTTTGGTAGAACCACCCTGCTTGACAGATACGCTAACAGATGCTTCTTTAGTTCCTGTTACGCAACGAGCAAGATAACTTCCCTTTTTTGTTGGATCTGGAACTAGAGTACAACCACTGGGATTAGGGACAACATTGTCATTTGCATAGCCGGGCACCGAAATATCAACAGGATTGTCAACACCGATGTAGAAAACATTCATTTTAGTAGGTGAAACAACGAGTGCAGGAGGTGCAACAACGTAGCTGGATGCGAAAGGGTAATATTTTATCCCACCGGCAGCATCCTTAACCTGAATAACTCCGGACCACTTTTGCTCACCTGTAGAACCGGTACCAACTTTGTATTTACCCACCCCACCTTCAACTGTGAGTTTCTGACCGGGATTCCCTTTACTGAGCCTTGGATCCTCTTTTTCACCCTTAGTGGTGTCTACAGGACAAACAAAAATATCAGGACTGCTGGTAGAATTGGAGGCCACAAGAAGTACATCGGCCTTATATTCCTCACCCTGAATGAGGTAGGATGAAGGCGCAATAACCTTTGCTTCTAAACGATCGAATGTGAAGTCCAGACCTTTAATGGAAGCTAGAAGTGTCTGAATGGCGTCTGCTTCAGCGTTCTGAACAGAGGCCTGGATAGCACTAAGGTTAGTGACTACACCAGCGATTGGTAAATGGTAAAAATTGATTATTTCCCATTTTGCAGGAACTCCGTTCTCAACACCATCAGGCATTGCAAGACCTCCATCAATTTTCGTTTCCATGTCCTTTTTCACACCAGGCAAAAATTTTGCGTCTTTATCATCAGCAAAGAACTTCTTAAGCGCGGTTTTATATGCTTCAATTTTGCCTTTCAACTCGAGTGCAGTGAACTCTCCTGTTTTAGGTGCAGCAGGTTCACTACCAATTAGAATTTCTGTTGGTTTATCGTAATTATCTTTGGCGTTAACATTCGCAAGTTTTGTTGTATCTGCAACTGCCTGTAACTCAATCTTGTCTGTTTCCTTAACAAGATGAATCTTGAGTTTTTCGATATATTCGACAAGTTCTTTGGAGAGTTTCTTGACCTGCATTGCCCTATCGTGGTAAGGCTTTGCCTTTGCAGGATCATCCTTCATAGCCTTGGATAAATCGGCATAGGTTTTTGAATTCTTTTTACCGAAATTCTCGTTGGTTCTTTCCAAACCTTCGTTAACAATGACAAAAGCGCTGAGAATGTCCTTTGATACGTTCATAGCCAACAATGCTGTGAGTACAAGGTACATCATACCGATCATCTTTTGTCGTGGTGGTAATTTACCTCCTGCCATCTTGGATGAGTCTTAAAAATTAAACGAATAGATAAATTACAATCAACGATTAACGTTCATCGCACTCAGCATGTTACCATAAATGGTGTTAAGCGCGCTCAAGTTGGTAGCAAGTTTGCCAATCTGGTCTTTGTATTTCGCAGTATCGTCAACCGATTCCTGCAAATTCTTTATCATACCCTCAATACCATTAAAGAGTTTGGTCGTTGATTTGAGGTGGTCACTTGAGCTTTGCAGCTGCAATTCATATACTGCATTCAGAGCCGAGAGATTTTTGGAGACCTGTTGAAGCTGCTCTCCATAAGCCTGTCCGTCAACATTTGTTGTAGCAAGGTCTGACAAAGAGGCTGTTGCTTTTACATAACTCTGGCTTAACTCACTCATGTTTTTAGTTGCACCTTTAACCTCGGACACAAAGTCTTGAGTCGCTACACTTGCATCTGCGAGAGTATTCATTTTACCTGCCTGTTCGCTGAGGCTCTTCATCCCGGCACCCAGGCTTTCAATTAACTCAGGTCCAATTTTAGCTTCCTGTAACATGCGGTCAAGTTCCTGAGCTACAGGGTCTTTTCCAGCTTTCACAGCGGGCTTGTGATGGTCATGACCACCACCCTCTTCGTCATCATGCATACCACGTAGTTCAGGATAAACAAGACTCCAATCAGTCTCTTCGTGTATAGGTTCAAAAGCGGAGAAAAAGAAGATGATAGCCTCGATTGTAAGACCAGAAACAAGCATAGGGCCAGCACCTGGCCAGTGCTGAATCTTAAACATTGCGCCTACGATAACAATGGAAGCACCCCATCCGTAGAGGTATCCCATAAATTTCTTACCTTTTTTTGACTGGAGGGTTTGAATCAATCCCATGGTGAAAGGATGTTTAGTGGTTTTTAGTTGGTTTTATTGATTTGTTTGCAATCGAAGACAAAGCAAAGAATTATTTTATTGGTTTGCAACATCCATGCCCTTTCCTCTTCCGAGGTATGACATTACACAGCGGAAACCAATATAACACTTTGATGTGTCTTGATATTCATAAGTACGGGTGCCTACTTGAGTAAAGTAGGAGATATCTTTCCATGATCCTCCGCGAATTACCTTGCGTCGTAGTGCAGGCAGATCGCCTTCCTGGACCTCGTACTGGTAGTCGGGGTTGAGGTCATGTGAAAAGTTGTAGGCAGATTCATCAAATGCGTTGCTGGTCCATTCAGCGACATTACCTGCCATTTCGTAGAGACCAAAGTTATTGGGATTGTAGGTTCCTACTTTTACAGTGTGAAATCCGCCGTCATCTGTGTAATTTCCGCGCATAGGCTTGAAATTAGCCAAAAAACAACCGCGGTTGTTTCGAATGTAAGGACCACCCCAAGGATAAGGTGAAAGATCTAGACCTCCACGCGCAGCATATTCCCATTCAGATTCCGAAGGAAGACGGAAATCTTGAACCAACGGAACATCTTCCGCCATAAGAAAACTATTCAACAACTGCGTTCTCCAAATACAGAAAGCTCTTGCCTGTTTCCAGTTTACACCTACAACGGGGTAATCATCATAGGCGGGGTGCCAAAAATACATATTGGTCATCGGCTCATTAAACGAATAGGTAAAATCATGTATCCAAGCAAGAGTGTCGGGATAAACCGAAATAACATCCTTTTTGATGAAAACGGAGCGATCGATTAGCCCTTGAGCCCTATTATCGCGGCGAGCGGCCTCTCTCATATCAATCCAATAATATTCGTATTGAAGTTTTCTGGTATCAATTTCTTTTCGGCGATAGAACCTTTCGTTTTCTGGCAGGAACATATCGTTAAGTGCCTCGCGAGCCTCTGCAGAATTCCATTTGAGCTTTTCTTCCCAGTTAACTTGAGGACCTGGTGTGATATCCTCGTTGTACATATCCTGAGTAATGAGGAAAATATCATTACCTGCTTCTCCAAGTGTTCTGCGGGCTATTGAATCACGAACCCAATTGACGAATTGTCTGTATTCATTATTGGTAATCTCAGTTTCGTCCATGTAAAAGGCCTGAACAGAAACCGAACGGTTCTGAGTAGTTTGTGCAAAAGGAACATCTCCGTCACTGGGACCCATTTGGAAACTACCCATTGGGATGTAAAGCATTCCAAACGGATCAAGATCGTACCATTCCTGGCGGTTTTGAACCCCAATCAGCTGTCCGTTACCTCCATTGCTACAGGAAGACAGGGCTAGCCCGGCGAGAGCAATGATTGCGAAAAGAAGATTCTTCATTTTTTAGTTTTGTGCTTGAACCGGTTACAGGTAAAACGTTTTTGAAACAAGAATTATTGTTAAACTTTCGAATCCTGAAATTGTTGGCCGGGCAAACATCTTTTGGTATGTAAATGGCCTTGAACGGGGTGAAGAAAAAAAGGTTACCAAAATTTAATAAAAATTACAGGAACCTAACATTCCGGTATCTTGTAATCTTTGGTTTTGGGAAAATGTCATAGCAGAATCCAAGCATAAGCTCGTGAGAACCACTGCTGTGATTTCTGAGTGCAGACGTGGTAATATCATAGGAATAACCAACCCTGTAGTTTCCTTTTCCGTTTGCCAGGGTTCCTTGGTAGCCCAACATTGGAACAATAGCATCCTGGAGTCTATATGACAAACCGCCCCATAGCATGTTATTCCAAAGTACGTTAACATTAAGGTCAACCTGAGTGGTGGCCACATCGGATTTCAACCAAAAGTTAGGCCTGAGCGTAAGTTGATCGTTAATTGCATGCTCATATCCACCAAAGACGTAGTAATGCCTGGCCAATGTGTAGGCGAAATTAGTTCCGCTAAGTTTTCCAGCGTTCAAGTGCGTAGAGGATATTCCGAAATTAAGTTTTCCAGGAATCTGATAATGAAGACCAAATCCCATATCGATGACGTTATCTGAAATATTACTGGCAGGAATAAGTGCATCTTGAGTGGGGTCATCGATTGCAACCCAATTGCCGTTGATTGATTTGTTCAACATCCCAAACTCAATACCGATTCCGAGATTACCTGGACCAACGTTCATTCTGTAGGCACCAGATACTTTGGCAAAAAGAGTTTTATCGAATCCCAAATTATCTTGAACAACTGTAAGACCTACTCCAACAGGCTTTTGATCGCCAAACTTTAAAGGAGATTCAACAGTGAATAAGGTTGTGCTTGGCCTTCCGGGAAGACCAACCCACTGTTGGCGGTTCATTAGAGTGCCACACAAGAACTCATTGCTTCCGGCATAACCCGGATTTATCATAAGCCTAGTGTAAGGATTTTGACTGAACTGAGGATCCTGTTGGGCATGAGAATATCCTGCAATCATCAGGAACACCGCGGTAATTAGCTTCTTCATGTTGAAGTTTTTTCTTTTGCTTTGATTGGGTTTGATACCAAAATTGGTAATCAGCCGGTAAAGAAAGAAAGTTTTTTTTTTCTTTCCA
>JBEGML010000300.1:0-3489 GCA_041183145.1 Bacteroidota bacterium
AGGTCTATGGCTGCGAACAGAAAATCGAGATAACTCCTGCGTGCCGATGCCAGAAAGGTTGTTTTGTTTCCAAGAGGTCCTTCTGTGGTGAGCGCTACTTCTGTTCCACTGAGCCTCAGATTGCCCTGAAGGCGCTGGCTGCTCCCTTCTCTTTGTTTGAACTGAAATATACTTGAAAGTGCATTATCGAAACGTGAACTGAAACTACTGCTGTTAAGCGTCACATCTTCTATAAAGCTAACATTCAATATTCCTGCCGGACCTCCTGCACTGCCCTGTGTGGCAAAATGGTTGATTTGAGGAATTTCTATGCCGTCGAGATAAAAGACATTTTCGTTAGGGCCGCCGCCTCTGATGATGATATCGTTTCTGAATCCTCCTCCTTGACCTGTGCTTCCTGCTACCCCGGGCAAGGCCTGCACTACACGCGAAATGTCGAAATTGCCACCGGGGTTCGATTTAATCTCCTCTGCTGTTAGGCTTTGAACAGAAAGCGGAGATTCTGTCCTCTTTCCGAATGTATTGGTCTGTACAACTACCTCATTCAGATTTTGAGACTCCTCTTGTAAATCAATGGTGTATGTTTGAACATTCCCTGTAGTTACCACAATGTTGTAGATAATGTAGGGTTTGAATCCTATGAAGCTGGCCTTAAGGTTGTAAGACCCGGTTGGAATGTTACTGATGATGAATCTTCCTTGAGCATCTGTAGAGGCTCCTAAGCTCGTATTTTCCAATATCACAGCAACACCCGGAAGCAATTCTTGCGTATTGGCCTCTCGCACCGTTCCACTGATAACACCGGTTTTTTGTGCGTATAGCTGAAGTGCAAACATCAGCATCAGTAATAGAGAAATCTGTTTTTTCATGGGTTTGAATTGCTTCACTAACAAAAAATTAATAAAAATGTTCTGCCCTGTTACTCCATCCCCATTTTGAAATCCCACTACTAAAAACGAAATGCAGATGATGACAGAGTTTAAAATCTGTTTGTTAAATAAATTACTTCAATAATGGAATCATCGTAAATGAGTTTAAAAAGCTTAAATTTGAATAAGCCCCTGATTATTTTTTTTGACCGATGCCTGCTTCCCATAAAGCAAATAATGAGCGTTCCGAAAATGTATATTCCAATGATGAGGTATTAAAGTCTTGTATGGAGTATTTCCGGGGTGATGAACTTGCTGCTTCTGTATGGATGTCGAAATATGCGCTTAAGAATAAGAATGCTGAATTTTTAGAAAAAACACCTCAGGACATGCATCTCCGGATGGCAAGAGAGTTTGCTCGTATTGAGGAGTTTTATTACCGAAAAACTTTCAGCATTGCCAGTCTGGATGCCAGATCTGAATATGGTAAAATACGCACCCAACAAACGGAAGAAAGTATTTTTCACTTATTCGATCATTTCCGTTATGTAATTCCACAGGGCAGTGTGATGGCGGTGCTCGGAAATAAGGATGTGATTGCTTCTCTGAGCAACTGTGTGGTATTGCCTCCAATCTATGACTCTTATGGGGGAATTTTCAGAACAGATGAACAATTGGCTCAGCTTTTTAAACGACGCTGTGGTGTTGGCATAGATCTCAGTTCTCTAAGGCCTGCAGGCACCTATGTATCGAACGCCGCAGGCTCCGGTTCAGGTCCCGTTTCTTTCATGGAGCGTTTTTCAAATACCACCCGGGAAGTGTCACAGCACGGTCGACGGGGAGCATTGATGATGACAATGGATGTTGCTCACCCTGATATCATGGAGTTCATTAATTCCAAGCAAGATCTTACTCGGATAACGGGTGCAAACATATCGGTGCGTATTTCTGACGAATTTATGCAAGCAGTAAGTCAAGGCGCATTGTTTACACTTCGCTGGCCTGTTGAGAGCCGTAGTCCACTCGTGGTAAAATCTGTCGATGCACGGGTACTCTGGCAATCTCTGATACATTGTGCCTACCAAACAGCAGAACCCGGCATCCTTTTCTGGGATCGGCAACATGAGTACAGTACTTCTTCCCGGTACCCGGGATTCAATAATATCAGCACTAATCCTTGTTCTGAAATTGCCATGCAAGGCGGTGACAGTTGCCGGTTGATGGCCATGAATCTATATCATTTTGTTGAGGCTCCTTTTTCGCATGAGGCCAATTTTAATTTCGATAAGTTCTATCGTTATTCATACGAAGCTCAAAGGCTTATGGATGATCTTGTTGATCTTGAACTTGAGTCGGTACAAAAAATTCTTGATAAAATTGATTCAGATCCTGAACCTGATGATATCAAGCAAACAGAGCGTGGGATCTGGCAATTACTTAAGGAAAACGGACAAAGAGGAAGACGCACAGGCTTAGGCTTCACCGCTCTGGCCGATTGCCTTGCCGCATTGGGTATGAAATTCGACTCTGATGATGCCCTGCTGTTTGCCGAAAAGATGATGCGCACAAAATGTTCGGCTGAATTTGATGCCTCTATCGACATGGCTATTGAAAGAGGATCCTTTAGCGGCTTTGATCCGGAATTTGAAAAGCAATCTTCTTTTATTGGCATGATGGAGTTGGAATTTCCTGATCTGTTTCACCGAATGATGAAATACGGCCGAAGAAATATCTCGCTCAGCACGGTGGCTCCAACAGGAACACTAAGCATCATGGCACAGACTTCATCCGGTATTGAGCCCGTCTTCATGCTTGCCTATAAACGACGTAAAAAGCTTGATAAGCAAAACACTTCTTTGTTAGCTGATTTTACTGATGCACTGGGTGATCGCTGGCAGGAGTTTACTGTTCACCATCACGGACTTCTTGAATGGATGAACATCACCGGCAGTAAAGACATTTCACTGAGTCCTTATTATGGTGCTGTTGCCTCAGAGATTAACTGGAAGAAGCGTATTGCCATGCAGGCCATCATACAGAAATATACTACGCATAGCATAAGTAGTACATTGAATCTCCCTCAATCAACTCCTGCCGAAACTATAGGCGATATTTTTATTGCGGCCTGGGAAGCAGGTTTAAAAGGTATTACAGTTTATCGTGAGGGTTCTCGACAGGGAGTTTTGATTGCTGAAAATCAAACCGGAATTAATGCTCAGGCACCTCATCTTGTTTTTGAACATGCCGCTCCATCTCGTCCTAAAAAACTGAAAGCGGCTGTATTGCGATTCATGAATCATGACGAGCGATGGATTGCCTTTGTTGGTATTTTAAACGGACATCCTTACGAGATTTTTACCGGGAAAGAGGATGATGGTCTGATTTTGTCTCAAGAGATTCATGAGGGCTTCATTATCAAACAAACAGAACCTAATGCTGAGTTGGCTTCCTATGATTTTCAATATCAGGATGCCGCCGGGCAAATTCATGTTTTAAAGGAATTGTCGCGTGCTTTTAATCGGGAATACTGGAATTATGCTAAACTTATTTCAGGCGTTCTCAGGCATGGTATGCCACTCAGTGATGTTGTTGACCTTGTTTCGGATCTGCAACTATACAG
>JBEGML010000301.1:0-6109 GCA_041183145.1 Bacteroidota bacterium
ACTTACTGACAGTCTAAAAAATAAAGTCCGCTAAAATTTGTTTTCATTAAGGTTTGCATACAAGAAACTTCTTTCTGCGCTGGCAGCAGGACTATTTGTTGCAATTGCCCATAGCCAGCCGATACAAAAGGAACAACTTGCTGCGCAGTACACCGAGAACAGAGAATTTGATAAAGCAGCCGATTTATACAAAGAATTGTTCGAACAAAATCCGGGCTTAAATTATTTTCAGGAATATCTCAGATGCATGAAGGAACTCGGCCAACTAAAAGAGGCCGAAAAATTCGTGAAAAGAGTAGCAAAAAAGAATTCTGAAATACCAGATTACAGTGTAGAGTTAGGGGCGCTTTACAAAGCTATTGGTGATCATGAAAAAGCACAAAAACAGTTTAGTGAGGTGCTGTCCATGATTGAAAAAGAGCCATTCAAGGCCTATGCAATTGCTGCTGCATTCCTCAGGGTGAAGGAACCTGATTTTGCAATCAGGACCTATCTTGAGATCAGAAACCATCCAACGAATAGCTATCCATTTTACTTTGAGCTGGCAGATGTTTACCTGCAGAAAAATAATTTCGAAGCAGCCCTCAAAGAGTATCTTGATGCCATTGCTTACAATGAAGTTTATCAAAATCAGGTACAGAATTTACTGCAACAAATGATTGGAGACGATCCCAAAAGTGCAAGAAGTGAAGAACTTAGAAAACAACTGCTCAAAAGAATTCAGGCACAGCCCGATATTCAGTCATACTCAGAAATGCTAATCTGGTTTTTTATACAGCAAAAAGATTTTGAATCGGCCTTCAGTCAATCAAAGGCTTACGACAAAAGAAACAAACAAAGAGGCGGGAAAGTATTGAATCTGGCTTCCATTGCTCAGTCGAATGAAGAATATGATCTGGCGGTAAAGTGCTTTGAACACGAGGTTAGTCTTGGGTCTGACAACCCAAATTTTTCCTTTGCACGAATGGAGCTTGTAAAAACACTGAACAAAAAGATAACAGGCACGGGAAACTACCAACTCAGCGACCTGTACTTGCTGAGATCCAAATACCATTCGGCCATCAACGACCTCGGCAGATCGTCAAAAACACTTCCATTACTTAGAGGCCTTGCCCATCTTTATGCATTTTATCTGAATGAGGCAGACTCTGCGCTTAAGTTGCTTGATGAAGCTCTCAGCTATACAAAAGCCGATCAAAATCTCATTGCAGAATGCAAGTTGGAAAGAGCAGATGTGCTCTTGTTCACGGGCGAAATGTGGGAATGCTCATTACTTTATTCGCAGGTAGAGAAAGCTTTCAAGATGGAGCCTATCGGACAAGAAGCAAAATTCAGAAATGCCAGGCTTTCATTTTACAAAAGTGAATTTGAATGGGCACAAGCACAATTGGATGTTTTAAAAGCATCGACCTCAAAACTCATTGCCAATGATGCACTCTATTTGTCTCTGCTGATTCTTGACAACAACCCTGACAGCAATACAGTACCGCTCTCGATGTTTGCGCGGGCCATGCTGCTGGAATACAGAAATATGGACAGTCTTTCCATTTTAAGCATGGACAGTATTGAAAAAGAAAATCCGGGGCATCCGCTAAATGATGACATACTGATGAAGAAGTATCAGATTGCCATGAAGCATCAACAATTTGAGAAAGCGGCTTTGTTACTGCAAAATCTCAAGAGCAACTATGGTGATGATATTTTGGGTGACGATGCAACTTTTCGTCTCGCAGAATTAAATGAGACGCGACTTTCACGACCTGATCAAGCTAAAGAATTGTATCAGGAAATACTCACACGATACCCGGGAAGTTTATTCTGTGTGGAAGCAAGAAAAAGGTTCAGAAAACTCAGGGGAGATCAGCTAAATTAGAAGCAATGATTGTTTACAACGTCACATGTACTGTAGAACCGGATATAGCCGCTGAGTGGATTAACTGGATGAAAGAATGCCATATTCCTGAAGTTATGGCAAGCGGAATGTTTATCAGCTGGGAGTTGATGCGCGTGGTCAGTGAAAATGTTTCAGAGCACACCTATGCCATACAGTACCGCTGCTCATCATTTGAAAAACTTGCAGATTACAGAAAGACATTTGCTCCGCAACTAATGAAAAAAACTTTGGATAAATACGGGCAGAAAGTTTTGGCATTCAGAACAGTATTAGAAAAACTGGCCTGATGTCTGAATACCATGATCATATAAATCCTTTAAAAAAACTTGGGCAGCATTTTCTTACCGACGAAAATACAGCCAGCAAGATTGCCCTTTCCTGTCAGCCGATTCCTGGGTCAGAAATGCTTGAAATTGGTCCGGGAAAAGGAATGCTTACTAAATATCTTTTAGAAAATTTTTCACAGCCATTAACGGTTGCAGAAATAGACCAGCGCTCTGTGGAATATCTCAAATTTCATTTTGATAATCATAAACTTAACATTCGGGAGGAAGATTTTCTTCAGATGAATTTAACTAATTTTTTTGATAGTAAACAAGTTTATATCTGCGGAAATTTTCCATATAATATATCTAGTCAGATTCTTTTCAGAATCTGGGAACAACGAGATTATGTGCCAGGCATGTGCGGAATGTTTCAGCGCGAAGTGGCTCAGCGTGTATGCAGCGAACCGGGAAGCAAGGAATATGGAATTTTGAGTGTACTCATTCAAGCTTATTATCAAACGGAGTATCTTTTCACCGTTAACGAGGGTGTATTCCATCCTCCTCCGAAGGTAAAATCAGGTGTCATGAGAATAAAACGCCTTGAAAAACCGAGAATTTCTGCACGTGCAGACTGGTTTAAAACAACGGTCAAAACCGGTTTTAATCAGAGAAGGAAAGCACTCAGGAATGCGCTTTCTCCCTTATACAAAGGAGAGGTGCAACATCATTTTTTTGGCAGGCGCGCTGAAACGCTATCCCCGGAAGAATGGTCAGATTTAACAATTTGGTTGTCAGAACAGGGGGCCTTCAAGAATACCGAATAGATCATAATCCTCGGCTCCAGTAATTCTTACCATTGCGAAGTCTCCCGGTTTAATATTGAGTTCAGATCTTTCAACGAGTACCTCATGATCAACCTCAGGTGAATCAGATTCTGTGCGACCTATGAAATAATCACCCTCACTGCGATCAAAAAGTACTTTAAGCACTCGTCCTATTTTGGCTTCATTCAACTCTCTGCTAATCTCCTGCTGAACACTCATTAGCTCTCCGGCTCTTCTTTGTTTTTCGTCTTCCGGAACATCATCATTCAATGACCCTGCATGGGTATTTTCCTCATGTGAATAAGTAAACACTCCAACCCTGTCGAAACGCATTTCACGAAGCCATTCCATCATTTCCTCATGGTGCTGAGCTTGTTCACCAGGGTAACCTGTGATGAGAGAAGTTCGAATTGCAATACCGGGTACGGTATTCCTTATCAGATTGACGAGACGTTCAGTTTTCTGGCGCGTTGTTCCGCGACGCATACTTTTTAGTATCGGATCACTGATATGTTGCAGAGGCATATCAATATACTTGCAAATTTTCTTGTTATCCCTGATGACCTCAAGAACATCTTCCGGAAAACCGGCAGGAAAGGCATAATGAAGTCGAATCCAATCAATACCATTTACTTCAGACAAACGGTTCAACAAATCTGCAAGTGTTCTTTTACCGTGGATATCAAGACCGTAATAGGTTGAATCTTGGGCAATCAGAAGCAACTCCCGAGTTCCTTTTTCTGCCAGGGCTGCAGCCTGAGAATATAGAACATCAGGTGGGACTGAAATATGCTTTCCGCGCATAAGAGGAATGGCGCAGAATGAGCAGGGACGATCACAACCTTCGGAAATTTTCAGGTAAGCGAAATGAGCAGGTGTTGTTAATAATCGTTCACCTACAAGTTCAGTCTTGTAGTCGGCCTTAAGGGTTTTAAGAAGCCTTGGAAGATCGCGTGTGCCAAACCAGGCATCAACTTCCGGAATTTCTGTCTTTAACTCATCTTTATAGCGCTCACTCAAGCAGCCCGTAACATAAAGTTTATCCAGGGCACCCTCTTTTCTGGCTCCGGCATAACGTAAGATAGTATCAATGCTTTCCTGTTTTGCCTTATCAATAAATCCGCAGGTGTTGATTACCACAACAGGCGATTCATTGCCATCAGCATCGTGACTTACCTGGAAAGCTGAAGCCTTTAGCTGCCCCATCAAAACTTCCGAATCAACAATATTTTTCGAGCAACCCAGAGTAATCACATTTACTTTAGGTTTTTTGAGTGTTTTCGACCTCATCCGAGCTCCTTTCCTTTGAATAAACTGTCAACGAACTCAACACGATTAAACACCTGCAAATCATCCATCTTCTCTCCTACTCCTATATATTTTACGGGTATCCTGAATTCATCAGAAATACCAATTACAACGCCACCTTTTGCAGTGCCATCCAGTTTGGTTAGCGCAAGCGCGTTCACTTCAGTTGCCTGAGAGAACTGTCGGCATTGCTCAACTGCATTCTGTCCGGTTGAGGCATCAAGTACCAATAAAACCTCATGCGGTGCGTCAGGTATGACCTTTTGCATCACCTTACGAATTTTAGAAAGCTCATTCATAAGGTTAATTTTATTATGAAGTCTTCCGGCGGTATCGACAATAATAACATCCGCTCCTTTGGCCACGCCGACATTAACGCTGTCGTAGGCAACAGATGCCGGATCGGCGCCCATTCCCTGCGAAACCATAGGCACATCAACCCTCTCACTCCAAATTTTAAGCTGGTCGACAGCTGCTGCCCTGAAAGTATCGGCAGCCCCGAGTATTACAGAATGACCTGCCTTTTTAAAATGATGTGCAAGCTTTCCGATTGTTGTTGTTTTTCCCACTCCGTTTACCCCAACAACCATGATTACATATGGTTTTTTACCTTCCGGAAGGGAGAAGTCGCTGCCCGATTGTGCAACTGGATTTTCAGATAGAAGGGTAGAGATCTCTTCTTTGAGCAGACGGTTGAGCTCAACGGCTCCCATGTACTTATCCTTTGCCACCCGCTTTTCAATACGCTCAATAATCTTAAGCGTGGTATTAACTCCAACGTCAGAACTGATTAGTATTTCCTCGAGTTGGTCAAGAACTTCGGCATCAACAGAGGATTTCCCGGCTATGGCTTTAGTAATTTTCGAGAAAAAACTTTCTTTGGTTTTCTCAAGCCCTTTATCGAGCGATTCTTTTTTTTCTTTAGAGAAGAAGCTGAATAATCCCATACATCAAAATAAATAAAAAAGCATCTTCAGCAAATGAAGATGCTTTTGTGATTTGGTTAAACTAAAATCAATTTTTGGAGAGGAAATCTTTGATGTGATCGTTGTGAACAATTTCTTCTCTGAAGATGTAGGAGCCGGTTTTGGGAGACTTTACCATCTTGATAACCTTGGTGAAGTTTATGCCTTTTCCGGTTTTTAGGGTCGCAACTACTTTCTTTGCCATGACGAATCAGTTTGGAATGGTTTATTTAATTTCTTTATGAACAGTCATTTTTTTGAGGATGGGGTTGAACTTTTTCAACTCAATCCTTTCAGGAGTGTTCTTACGATTTTTTGTTGTAATGTAACGGCTGGTGCCGGGCATATTACTGGTTTTGTGCTCAGTGCATTCCAAAATGACCTGAATGCGGTTTCCTTTTTTTGCCATGATGCCTTAGGATTTAAATCATGTAGCCTGCTTCTCTGAGGCAAGCGGTGATACCTTTTTTGTTGATATTTTTGATTGCAGAGGTTGAAACCTTTAGGGTAACAAAATCTTCAAGTTCAGGAACATAGAACTTTTTTACCTGCAAATTGGGTTTAAACAGACGTTTGGTTTTCTTATTTGAAAAGGAAACCTTGTTGCCTACGATTGCTTTTTTGCCGGTGAGATCACAAACACGTGCCATGTTGAGCGGATTTTTTCGAAACGGGACGCGAATATCGGAAGTTTTTTCTGTTCAGGCAAATAATAACTACAAATAAGTATTCAAGGCCAGTTGTAAATTTATAAATAATTGATTAACAGAGTCGTGTAAAGCATTTTTTATTGTTCATTTTCCAATTTTATGATATCAGGCAGCATGATAATTATTGATTGAGAGACAGAAT
>JBEGML010000302.1:0-2780 GCA_041183145.1 Bacteroidota bacterium
CCCTAAAAAGGATTAATAGACATGCAAAAAAAATCCTTCCGAAAAAGCGCTGCAGTTCTAAAGCCTAAAAACTAAAGCAAAACAAACCTTCCCGAGCGCAGCACGTATTTGTTACCGGAAAAATGAAAAATTTCACCTTCCTTTTTTGTTGCAAGGTCTGCAATATCATCTTCAATAGTATGCAAGGAACCACTTGTTCGTCTTGCCAAATCGAGATATTGAGGATTTACCGGGTTAGTAATACCCATATAACTTACGCCGCATACGATAACCTTAACCGGAATTTTCAATTCTGAAATCAGAGAATAATCACGCATATCAGCCCAGTTATCAACAAGCATGATGATTTTTTTAACCTCCGGAAATTTCTTGATTCCTTTCAGGGCTGCCTCTATGTTGTTCTCAGGAGCATCACCACCAGAGCCATTGGAAATACAGTTGTAAGCCTGTGCCGTAACTGAATCTATAGAATTTGTATTAAACAGATACACTCCCCCGACGTTGCCTGTTTTTTTTGAATAATCAGGTGCATTGTCGCCATCATTGAAAAAAGCATAGCTGTGAAAAGATTTGGAGCCTTTAAGGGAAAGCCAGGCAAATAACTGAAAGTAATACGGCGACATACTACCTGTAAGATCGGCACAGATTAATTCATTCTTGAGTTCACCGGTCTTTGCGAGTACTTTATAGTAGTTTGTATCGGTTGATGTGCGGTTCTTAATTTCCAGAACCATCTCGTTCCATGATTTGGGTTTATAGACAGGAACCTTAATGTACTTCACCACAATGCCATGAAAGAGACGCTTTGCATCTTCTTCCTGAGTGTATCCGAGTTGCTGCACATATCGCCACCGTATCATCGACTGAGTGAATAATTCAGGACACAGAAAGTAGAGTTCGGTTATGCGCTTACGATTTAAAATATCCTGAACATCAATTTTATGAAAATCGGTATAAACAATATCAACTGATGTTACATATACACCTGCTTCAGACAAGACATCAGCATCTTTGGGGTTCAGAATAACTGATTCTCCATATTTCATTTTGAACACAATTGATTTAACACTTTTGTTCTCATCAGGGGTATTCGGGTTGAAGACCCTAACTCTCACTGTATCTACTTTAAGATTAATATTTACTGAAACACTCATTTTTCTGGCTTGACTCATCACCTCAGTAACTGAAAAAAGATTAAGTAAACATAGGGTCAGACAAGTTAAAAAAATGTTTTGCAAGTTTAGATTAGCGTTCATGTTCAGATTGGTGTTAAAGATGAATACTGTGTGAAACAGCAGGTCATGAAAACCGGAATAAACGCAGCATTCAAAAACCCTATACTGATCACCTACCGCTAAAACCTGAGCTCACTCAATTTATTGTAAAAGTTTATTGCTACAGCCAATAACTGATTACTCATTCCAATAAACATAAGCTGTTTATGAATTTGAAAAATTATTGTGTAAAAAAGAAAAATTATTGCGAAGGATTTCAGTCCTGATTAATTCTGCCTTTGTAGGCACCCGACATAAAAAAATCAATACGAAGCCCTGCCATTGGAAAGTCTTTGTTATAAGCTATAAAAATTGAAGGACCTAAACCGATGTCGAAAAATACTTTTCTGGTGAATTGGGCTTCAGCATAGGCACCCCAGCCTGCGAAAGCTGTGGTAGGGTCGAGCAAGCCAAAGCTGCGGCTGAGGCAACCGTAGAAGGCAACATTAAGAGCTTTTGTTTCACGACGAAAACCCAGACCTGCATGCAAATCGTTCATCACCTGTGGATACTTATATCCGAACATGCCCATGAAATTCGATCTTAAGTAACCTATTTTAAAATAATTTCTTTTGATATGAAAATTATACCCTATTTCAAAAGGATTTAATAGAGACGGATCACTAATTTGTCTTCCGATACCTGAGCCGAAATTGACAAAATTATTGAGCATCTTAAAACGATTACCTCTGATATTACGTTCCATTTTCATTTCATCTTTCTTTTGTTTTTCCTGCCCGTATAGCATCACGGGCAGGATTAACAAAAGCAAAACAAAAAATCCAAAGCGTAGTTTCATAAGGGCAGATTGCTTCAGAGGTAAAGGATGACTTAGCGCAAATTTCCTACCATCTCTTCCGCTTTTACCCAATCGGTAAATTGCTCATTACTTAACAATCCCAATTCTATAGCGGCTTGGCGCAAAGTCATATTTTCCTTGTGAGCCTTCTTCGCAATTTTAGCAGCATTCTCATAACCAATATGAGGATTTAATGCAGTTACCAGCATCAGGGAATTTTCGAGATGTTTTTTAATAACCTCTTTATTAGGCTGAATTCCCAAGGCGCAGTTATTGTTGAAAGAAACACAGGCATCTCCTATAAGGCGAGCGCTTTGTAAAACATTTGAGGCAATTACGGGCTTGAATACATTTAGTTCAAAATGGCCATTACTTCCGCCAATGCTGACGGCAACATCATTGCCGATCACCTGAGCACAAACCATGGTCAATGCTTCAGGCTGAGTGGGATTCACTTTACCGGGCATGATGCTGGAACCTGGTTCATTATCCGGAATCAGGATCTCTCCTATTCCGCTTCTGGGCCCACTGCTCAGCATACGAATGTCATTGCCAACCTTCATTAGGGCAACAGCAGCCCGTTTTAGGGCTCCTGACAATTCCACCATTCCGTCGTGAGCAGCAAGAGCTTCAAATTTATTGGGCGCCGTGATGAAAGGCATTCCGGTGAATGCTGCAATTTTAGAGGCAACCAGAACATCATATCC
>JBEGML010000303.1:0-4271 GCA_041183145.1 Bacteroidota bacterium
GTGGTGTACTGATGATACCAATTTTCATCCTTTCCTTGATCTCCATTTATGTTTTGATTGAAAGATTTCTTTTTATCAAAAAGGCCGGGCAGGTAGACAATAATTTTATGAGTTCTCTTAGTGAGAATCTTAAAAAGGGAAATACGGATGCTGCAAAGGCATTGTGTCAGGCACAGGGATCTGCAATAGGTCCGGTAATTGCAAAGGGGGTAAGTCGTATTGGCAAGCCTATCCGAGAGGTAGAGTCTGCCATGGAGGCAGTAGGCAAAATTGAACTTTCCAGAATGGAGAGAAGTACGGCTGTTTTAGGCATCATTGCAGGTATTGCCCCCATGTTTGGATTTATAGGAACCATATCTGGTGTTATTAAAATCTTTTACAATATTTCTCTCGCTGATAACATTAGTATTGGACTTATCTCCGGAGGATTGTATGAAAAAATGATTACCTCGGCCGCCGGATTGATTGTGGGTGTTTTTTCATTTGTGAGTTATCATTATCTGAGCATGATGATTGATCGTAATGTCCAGAAAATGGAAATCCACGCTGTTTCTTTCATTGATTTGCTTCAGGATCCAAGAGCATGAATATTAAAAGGAGTCATAGAAGATTTTCGGCTGAGGTAGGCGCGAGCTCCATGAGTGATATCATGTTTTTCCTCATGCTGTTTTTTCTTATCGTCTCCACGCTGGTTAACCCCAGCGTGATTAAGTTGATGCTCCCTAAAGCCTCATCTTCTCAAACTCTAAGTAAACAACAGTTTACTATCGACGTTTCTGCGGAAAAACAAATTTTTCTGAATTCAAAACCTATAGTTTTTGAAGATCTGGAAAAGGAGCTTCGAAATATGATACAGGGTGTGGCTGAGCCAACCGTTGTTTTGAGGGTTGATAACTCTCTTTCTATTCAGGATCTTGTAGATATTCTTAGTGTTGGCAATCGTCTTAAAGTTCGGATGGTTCTTGCAACAAAATCTCCCAATAAATGAGTTTTAGGGGCGTTAATAAATTAAACTTTCAGATATGAAAAGCAGGTCGCTTGCACTAACTGGAACGCTTCTGTTTCATGGTCTCCTGCTGGCCTTTCTGTTGCTTTGGATTATCCGTACTCCTATACCTCCTTACCCTGATACCGGATCGCCCGGTCTGGAAGTTAATCTTGGTTTCTCTGATGAGGGTACCGGTGAGGTACAGCCTGATGTTTCGGGTGCAGCTGAAGAAATTAGCTCTCCTGAGACTGTCTCTCAACCCAGCCCCGAAAGGCCATCTTCAGCCGCTGAAAAGCTTTTGGCTCAAGATAACGAGGAGGCGCCGGAGCTTGAGAGCGCAGAAAAGAAACTTTCTGTATCGTCTCCAAAGGAAAATATCAAGCCAAAAGAGGTTGTGGAGGAAAAGCCCAGAAAGGCTGATGCAAGGGCGATGTATGGAGGTAAAAAGAGCCGTGATAAAGGTGGTAGCGAAGGTGAGACAGGCAAGCCAGGTGATCAGGGTGATCCAAACGGTTCCAGAGATTCCCGTTATCACGGATCAGGAGGTGGCAGAGGAGATACACCAGGTGATGGTAACGGTGACAAAGGGAAGGGGGTTTCCTTTTCTTTGACGGGTAGAAAACCTCAATCTCTTCCCGTACCCAAATCCAGTTTGCAGGAAGAGGGGAGAGTTGTAGTTGAAATAACCGTAAATCCTCAGGGCAAGGTCATCTCCGCTAAACCAGGTATCAAGGGCAGCACCACCACAAATCCACAATTGCTTGAAATTGCCAAGAAGGCGGCTTTGAACGCCAGTTTCTCAGAATCAACAGATTCTCCTGAAGAACAAAAGGGAACCATTACCTATAATTTCATTCTGCGCTGATTGTTTTTGCGCAAGTCCTGCCCTTTTTCTTTGCGCATCAAAAAAGCTTTTTACATCTTTGAACTTAAATGAAGTTTAAGCTCCCTCTCAGTGCCGCCGCACTGGCTTCTGAATATGGCCTGTCTCTGCATGGTGACCCCATGTCGATGATCAAGGGTATAAATGAAATTCATATGGTGGAACCCGGGGATATCACCTTTGTGGATCACCCAAAATATTATACCAAGGCCTTAAATTCCCTGGCTGATTTCATCTTAATTAATAAATCTGATGTTGAAGTCCCCAAGGGGAAAACTATCCTGGTATGCGAAGATCCATTTGCTGTCTATAATGCGCTTGCGAAAAAATACTCACCTTTTTTGAAGGCCAATCTGCAAATCGACGCATCTGTATCTGTAGGGGAAGGTAGCATTATTCAGCCGGGTGCTTTTATTGCTCCGGGTGTAGTAATCGGACGTGATTGCATCATTCATTCCAATGTTTCAATTCAGGCAGGGGTAAAAATAGGCGATCGTGTTATAATTCAGTCCGGAACCATCATTGGTTCAGACGCCTTCTATTATAAACGCCGACCGGCAAAATATGAAAAAATGCACTCCTGTGGCAGAGTTGTCATCCATGATGATGTTGAAATAGGGGCACTTTGTACCATAGACAAAGGAGTATCCGGTGATACCATAATTGGTGCAGGTTCTAAGCTTGATAATCAGGTGCACATAGGGCATGATACCCACATTGGTAGGAATGTGCTGATAGCTGCTCAATGCGGAATTGCAGGAGTCAGCGTAATCGAAGACGAGGTTATTTTATGGGGGCAGGTTGGGGTAAACAAAGATCTTACCATTGGAAGGGCTGCAATTGTTCTCGGCCAGTCAGGTGTTACGAAATCCCTTCAGGGCGGTAAAACTTATTTTGGAACTCCTGCGTCAGAGGTGAGGCAGCGCATGAAGGAAATTGCATGGTGGAAGGATATTCCCCGGCTAAGAAAAGATCTCAACGAGCTGAAATTGAAAATTTGATCTCATTCGGTAGCGACAAATTTTTATGAAAACAAGGGGATTTAAAAATAAGGATAACCAAGTTGCTAAAGAAAAAGATAACGTGAGGAAGAGGATGGCGAACGTAAAGCTGAACTCCCTTCTCGAAGTAACCAAGGCTATCAACAGTAATATACCAACAGATAAACTTTTAAACCTGTTCAGAGGAATTCTCCTGAACGATTTGAACATTGGGAGATTCGCTCTTTTTTTTGCGGGTAATGCCAAATGGTCGTGTCAGCTAACTCATGGAATTGATTCTGATTTCTCCGATTTACAAATTGAGTCAGATTTACTGAAATACCGTGAGATTACGGAAGTTAATCTGGTTAATGCGCACGGGAAATCTCTGGCGTCTTTCGATATACTTATTCCGGTTTTTCATAAACATCATCCTCTGGCCTATCTGCTTGTCGGCGATCTCGACGAAAACAGCCTGGAGATAAGTCCTACTATTAAACATTTGCCCTTTCTGCAGACTTTGACCAATATCATCACGGTAGCCATCGAAAACAAGCGCCTGGCCCGTGAAAATCTACTTCAGGTTGCATCGAACAAGGAAATGGAACTCGCACGTGATGTGCAGGCAATGTTATTTCCTGCGCATCTTCCTTCTCAAGGGGGTATTACTGCAGATGCATATTATCAGCCGCACTTGCAGGTTGGAGGTGACTATTATGATTTTATAAGACTTAACGAAAATGAGGTAGCCTTTTGTATGGCTGACGTTTCAGGAAAGGGAGTTTCTGCAGCCTTGTTAATGGCGAATTTTCAGGCGAACCTTCGGGCACTTTTTAAACATAACACTTCGTTGATTGAAATTGTAAACGAATTGAACGCCCTTGTTAATGAGAATGCAAAAGGTGAGAAATTCATCACTCTGTTCATAGCCAAATACAACTTGATTACAAGGGTGATGCATTATGTGAACGCAGGTCATAATCCTCCGGTTTTGTTTCACAGTGGCCTGTCGTTCCCGCTCACAACGGGCTGTATTGGAATTGGAATGCTTGAAGAGATTCCCTTGTTGCGCGAGGGCATCATCCACATCAGCATGAATTCGACATTATTATGTTATACCGACGGACTCACCGAGCAAAATAATGAGGCCGGCGAGGATTTTGGTCTTAACCGCCTCATGACGGAATTAGAGAAGAAAGGAAGCGTGGATATGAAAAAATTGAATTCTTCTATTATCAACAGTCTTGACAAATTCAGACAGGGCGTTCCCTATGTGGATGATATCGCCCTTTTAAGCTGCAGATTCAATTGATTCTCGTTCGGAGTTTCTCACGTCAAGAGCAGTAATCATCGCTAAAAATGCCCAGAAGGGCACAGACGCTTTGTCTGTGTCGAGAAAGTTGTTCAGAGTGCCATGTAT
>JBEGML010000304.1:0-4151 GCA_041183145.1 Bacteroidota bacterium
CTGAAATGCTCAAGCATGAACTACTTTTTTCGCAAACAGAACTAAAAAGCGCACAGGCAATTTTCCAAAATCCCAAAATTGATGAGGCAATCATTCGCAACCACGTTCAAATGAAATTATCAATCGTTGATTCAGATCCCTATGAGAAAAACCAGCGAAAATTTTTAAATCTGGGTCATACTTTGGGCCATGCATTGGAGGGCTACGGCCTTTCTGTTCAGGCTGATACCTATCACGGTGAATGCGTGGCTGCAGGCATCATTTTTTCATTACTGCTCTCTGTTGAAAAATGTAATTTCCCATCCGAATTAGCCTTGAAACATTGTGAATACATCAGCAAAAACTGCTTGCTGGACAATGTTGTCTTGCCTGAATGGGAGAAGTTAAAATCTTTCCTTATCCACGATAAAAAGAACCTCAACAAAATCGTATCATGGGTTTTACTTGATCAGAATCTTTTGCCGGTATCTAACTCGGATGTGGAGGAGTCATTGTGCAGACATATATACTCTTCTGAACAATTTAGAGGATTTCTGCGATAATCTCGTTCTTTCTGCCTACTAATTTGAAGGGGGAATCGTAACCCAGATATTCCGGGCTGCCTTTTATTTTCAGACCACGCTCTTCGATATAACGCATTAACTCTGCGGTTTTGCTTTTGATTTTTTTATCGTTCGCAAAACCTCCAAACCCCAATACCACAACTTTTCTTTCTTCACTTCTTGTAATTTCAACTCCAGGGTCATTTGGTCTGGGTAGGCTTTTTTCATCAAAACCCGATGGCATGACGAAACTCATTTTTGATCCGCTCTCGCTAAACTCCATGTGCACCGGAGCGGTCATGGCAATTTTAACATTGTTCTGATTGCCCCCAAAAATGAAATTGGCCAGTCGGCGAAAAGAGGAATTTGCAGATTCAGAATATGACTTGTCTTTGTCATAAACCGAGGCCATTAAAGCTGGCGGATACCTTCTAATCTCGAATTTCCCTTCTTTTTCAAGACAAACATATTGTTGCTGCTCCACAGGAGGGAACGCAGCTTTCGCTAATATCACAAACGCAATCAGAAGGACGGAAAGTATAACAATGGTTTTCATTTTGTTTTTTAATTGTAACAAAGCTCATCGCCTCAGGTTTAGGATTTTTGCCGTCTTAACACTATTTTTCGAAATTCGCGCAAAATTGATTCATGAAAATTTCTTTGTCCTGGCTGAAAAATTACCTGCCAAAACTGGGTAGTGACTCAGCCTTAATTTCTGATGTTCTTACCCAGGGCGGTCTGGAGGTTGAAGGGCTGATTCAATATTCGTCAGTTATGGGCTCTCTTGACGGGGTGGTAGTGGGCGAAGTTGTCGCCTGCATGCCTCATCCTGCTGCAGATAGGCTTAAACTCACAAAAGTCAATACAGGAACTGAAAATTTGCTTTCAATAGTATGCGGTGCACCCAATGTTGCTATCGGGCAAAAAGTTCTTGTCGCTAAAGTAGGCTCTAAACTTACTTTTTCTTCCGGGGAGGTTATCCAAATCAAAAAATCCAAAATCCGCGGTGAGGAAAGTGAAGGTATGATCTGTGCCGAAGACGAACTTGGCCTTGGAAAGAATCATGACGGCATCATGGTACTCGATGCTCATGCTCTGCCGGGTACACCAGCTGAGGAATACCTCAATATTTTTCGGGATACAGTTTTCGAAATTGGTATCACTCCCAATCGTTCAGATGCACTCTCTCATCTTGGGGTAGCAAGAGATTTGCACGCATGTCTTAAATCACGAAATATTGAGTCTTATTTTTCGGTTCCTGTACTTTCAAAAATTGATGGTGGAGCCAACAATGATGAAATCAAGATTTCGGTTAAAACGCCGCACTGTATTCGTTATGCTGGTGCCGTAATACATGGTATTTCTGTTTCTGAATCTCCTGCATGGCTCAAGAATATGATCAGCGCAATTGGCTTGAGACCTATCAACAATATCGTAGATATCACCAATTATATCATGCACGATCTGGGTCAGCCACTGCATGCATTCGATTTAAATAGCATCCGCGGAAACAAAGTCGTAATTAGGGAAGCAATTCAGGGCGAAAAGTTGGTCACATTAGATGGCGTTGAACGAACCCTT
Organism: Bacteroidota bacterium; assembly: GCA_041183145.1. Taxonomy (GTDB): domain Bacteria; phylum Bacteroidota; class Bacteroidia; order UBA4408; family UBA4408; genus JBEGML01. The sequence continues at coordinate 2,124 of JBEGML010000304.1, forward strand.
AGCAACAGTAACATGATGATCTGTGATGAGATTGCTCCCATGTGTTTGGCCGGTATCTTCGGTGGTATATCTTCTGGTGTCAAGGAATCTTCTGTTTCAGTATTTCTCGAAAGTGCTTGTTTTTCTCCGGTTTCAATTAGGAAATCCGCAAAGGAGCACGGACTTAAAACAGATGCCTCATATCGCTACGAACGTGGTACCGATCCGCATATGGTTTTACCTGCACTTTCAAAGGCTGTCGAGTTAATCAGGCAGATAGCAGGGGCACATTCAGCTTACCTCGTAGCTGATATTTGCCCGGTCCCGATTCCTGCCACTGAAGTTGTTTTTTCACACGACAGGTTCTGCAAATTTGTTGGTCAAAATATTCCGCAGGATCAAACAGAGCAAATTCTGAGTGATCTGGGAATTTCGATTAGCCCACGAAGCAACAATGAGTATTTACTGCAAATCCCCAATTATAAAACCGACGTAACCCGTGAGGTTGATGTTTTCGAGGAAGTATTGCGCGTTTATGGCTACAACCGAATTCAGGAAAAAACATTATTGAGCGTCCCCGTTGAGTCACAGACATCTGTCTCCGGTTTGCCCGAAAAATTAAGAGATTTCTTTTCCCTGGCCGGATTTTTTGAAGTCATGAATCTATCAATGACTTCAGAAAAAAATTCTCTCAAAGGAAAAGAGGATCAGGCTATTAAACTTAACAATCCATTAAGCTCTGAACTGTCTGTAATGCGCCAGAGCCTGATTTTCGGTATGCTTGAAAATGCCTTGTACAACCGGAACAGACAAAGTAAAAACATACGTCTTTTCGAGCTTGGTCGACAATACCATCAGTCTGGTGGATTTAAGGAGGAACAACGGTTGGGCATTTTGTGCGGAGGCTCAAGTTTCGATGAATCTTGGGTTGCCAAGGCACCTGATGCAGATTTTTATTTTATAAAAGGAGTTCTCCAGGCTCTGGCACAAAAACTTGGCTTGTCCAATATTCTGGAGTCGCAGAAGGAAATGGAATTTGGCCTTGCAACTGTCTTTGAAATACAAACAGGGAAAGTGAGCAACTGGGTATGGCAAATAATAGTCATAAACGATAGCATTACGCAAGACATGGGTTTGGAAGGAAGTTTTTTTTACGCAGAGATTAACATTCCTTTTCTGATTAGTATCGGCGCTCCATTGAAATCACGTTTCACTGAACTTCCCCGTTTCCCGCGTGTAAGGCGCGATTTGGCACTGATAGTCGATAAAGAGGTTGAATTCAGTCAGATGGAAATTTTAGCAAGAAAGGCAGAAAATAAAATCCTGAAGGAGGTAAATTTGTTCGATGTTTACGAGGGTAAAAATATCCCGCAAGGCAAAAAAAGTTACGCTCTTTCCTTCATCTTGAGCAATAACGACGCTACACTCAACGATACCCAGATTGAGAAGGCCATGGAGCGAATCATTAAATCATTCCGTGAAAATCTGGCTGCTGAATTGCGGGTATAATCTTATTGTTTGGTTAGGGTCGCACTGCAATTATCTGCTCCGCTGCCACTTCCGTCATCAACCCTATAGCTTAGGCTTATCTTACCATCGGACTGAACAGATCCGCTACCACTCGCGGTGAATCCTGATACGGTCTGGTTGGGTATGGTTATTCCTGAGCCCGAAAAATTTAGATTCGCTGAATAATTGAATCCCACATTGTAAAAATTTTCAAGATTGTAGGTTTCGCCTGTTGATTGCTTTTTGAGATGAACAGTAAACGTGGTGGTTCCCGACGGATTTGAGGTGGTTTCCTTGCAAGAATAACTGCCGGAATAATCCGGAGTGACTTCATTTTCAGTTTCTTCAGGAACGCAAGAAGAAAAAAAACAAGCGATGCAGAAAATGGCAAAAACGGGGATTAAATAAGCTTTCATAGTCTTTTTCTACGCCAAAATTGCGCCAAACCTCAATCAATTCCAAAAAACACCTAAAAAAATAATTGTAGCTTTTTAAAGTCCTTTATTCATCGTTTTTTGGCCTTAGTGGGAAGATTAAGGG
>JBEGML010000305.1:0-3025 GCA_041183145.1 Bacteroidota bacterium
CAAGTCTGCTTACTTCTGAAGCGAGATGAGTAATTTGTTGCTCGTATCGTTTTGTGTTTTCCAGTATGAAAACAGCCGCTTTGGTAGGGGTTTTGACAGAAACCGCTGCCACCATGTCACAAATGGAGAGGTTGCGTTCATGACCGATACCAGTGATGACCGGAATTTTGCATGCTGCGATGGCAGCAGATATTTCAAAACGATCAAACACCGCGAGGTCTGTGGCCGAACCTCCGCCTCTGATGAGCACAGCCAGATCAAATTCATCAGAGAGTAGTTTTTTCAATACTTCGGTAACTCCTGTAAGCGCAGCTTCTCCCTGCATCTGTGTATCAAAGCGCTGAACATGGTAACGGTATCCTTCCTGGTTTGTGTTTAGTTCATGAAGAAAATCTCGTCCTCCGTCACTATCAGGGGCTGTGATCAGGGCAATACGAGAGATTATTAGCGGTATTTTAAGGCTTTTATTCCCAGACCATAATTGTCCTTCTGTCAAAAACACTATCTGCGGTTTGATTGAAAGCAGACGTTGAATAACCTGTTGTCTTTCCAACTCAAATTGTCCCATTGAAAATTGTGCATCAATTTCTCTGATAACGATTTTAAGTCCGTACACTTCATGATAATCCACATTCACTTTCAGCAGCAGTTCCATGTCGCGCGTTACTGCTCTGCCTGTTGCTTTTTTAAAATTCAGTAAGGTATGATAGCTGCTTTTCCAGATTACTGCTTCTGATTTTGCGATGGTCTTGGCCTCTTCTTTTTCTATCAGTGTGAGAAAGCAGTATTGTCTGTCAGGATAGTCTTTAACTTCAGCAGTTTCTGCGATGATGAGGAATTCTTTCCACTGAAAGCTTTTTGCGATTTCGTTCTTTATGTAACCGGAAAGGTCAGACAGGCGCATGGCCCTGGCCGGAATGGAGGAGTCAATCATTGCCTTTCAAATATGACGATGCTAAGGCCGGTGCTGTCGGGCTGCTGAAAGCGTTTTATCTCCTTGAATAAGGTGTCTTGAGAAAATTGTTCAAATCTGCGGTAGGTGCCAGGACCGAAGAAGGAGTCCCAGATGACAATTTCTCCTTTCTGAAGGGTATTTGCCGGACGCACTTTGTCGAGGCCACTAATTTCGATGTGCTTACTGTTATCAAAATGATTTACATCCAGAACCCAGCTGAATAGGGGGTATGAGTATACCACTTTAGGGATTTCATCATCATACTTTTCATTGAGCCAATTTGCACAATCTATAATCAGTTGCAGATTTTGATCAGCTTTGACGGGTGGGTTAAATTGTTTGATTGGGGTAAAGGCAGAAAGAGCGATAAAGCTGAACAAGACGAACAATTTTCTTGGTGTATTATTGATTTTTACCAACAGCGGTTGTAAGGGCCGAACCATTGTAAGAGCGAACAGCGGAGCCATTGCCGCCATCACTCTGATTAATCCCAGCGAGCCGAAGAGTCCCTTCCACCAAAGTACGGAATGAAGCACAAAAAATACTATTACCAGACTGTGAGTAAACCAGATTGGAATGTTTGGTAACCCTGAAATTTTTTTTCTAAAGATTAGGGGCAGGGTAATACCTGCGATAAGTAGTATGGTTCCCGGGACGCCCCATATATATTCGGAATGATTGATAAAGTGATTCCATTTTCCGTTTCCATACATAGCTTCGCCTTTGTATGGGTTTTGTTCAATCAGCCAAAGGAAGTTTCCTTTAGCGATACCTCCGGCAAAGCTGAATATCAGTGAACCTGTGATGAGCAAGAGACTGGCTGTGTAATTTTTTTTTGAGAGAAAATAAATTCCGAAAACGGGCAATAAAAAAAAGCCTTCGGTTCGCGATAGCGGCAGAAACGACCATAGGAGCGAGGCTGCGAGTAATTTGTTTACTGAGGCCAAATAGATGCCGGCGGCAATTATTAAGGCAAAAGTCGGCTCTGTGAGTCCTGAGAAATTTGCCATGAAGAGTTGAGGTGAGGAGATGGTGGCCCAAAAGGCGCACTCTGCCAATAGATTTCCCAGTGGTCTGAGGGTCATCATGATAAAAAATCCGGCCGTGAAGGAGCAGAGAATATTATAGAGGCAAACACCATAAAGGCCATATTGCGCAAAGGGAGAGGCCAAAAGGGTGAAAACCGGTTTTGCCCAATGGTCCAGGTATAAAAGCGGGTATTCGGGGGCGAATCTTGCAAAAAGGTAGTGCATGACGCCATCTCCTGTATCTGTGGTGCCTTCAGAGAGCATCATCCAGGAAATCATCAACAGCAATGCTGCTGTTGCTCTGAACAGAAATCCTTTAAGGGACTGTTTAACCTCGCGGTCAGTACTGTGGTTTAATGACCACATCATCGATGAGCAGATGTTGTTTTCCTTCGTTCCAAAGGTAGACTTTCAGGGTTGCGTTGTTGGGTGTGCCTGGTTTTATGTTGAATAATGTGCTGACTTCAGTCCAGAAGATCGGCTTTTTTACAATGGGTTTTAAGTTCATACTTTCCCATTGAAGTACCTTTCCTTCGTTTTCAACAGACATAACCAGGGCAGTTGATTTGTTAACATCATCGAGGCGTACCCACATTCCGACTTTTAATCCTGCCGGACTGCCTTTTGCAAAAGCGGAAAGTTTTTTCAGAAAGGTGATGCTGAATTCTTTTGTAGAATCAAGTTCGCAAACATTTTTTCCGGAATGTGCCTGAGTATTATTTCTGGTAAGTTCCAGATTTTGCCAGTCTTCGCTGGGTTCGAAATTCATTTCGTATTTTTCTAGCTTTTCCTTCTTTTCACGTTTGGGTGCGCAAGATTGAACAAAGGGCAGCATAGCGATAAAAAACAGAGAGAAGAGATGTTTGGTTTTCATGTTGTGATGGTGAAGATATTGGTTCTGTCGGGTATAGCGTGAATAAGTGAGCGAGTGTAATCATTAATAGGATTGTGCATTAAGCGGTCTGATTCCTGGAGTTCTATTAGTTTCCCGGATTTCAGAACGGCAATGCGGTCGCAAAAGTACTGTATTACTGATAAATCA
>JBEGML010000306.1:0-3328 GCA_041183145.1 Bacteroidota bacterium
TTGAGGGCAAGAGGTAAGGAGGTGGTCATGATAAGTGGCGACAGAGAGCAACGTTGTGCTGATGTTGCGGCTGAGCTTGGTATTCAATCTTATTTTTCATCCCGACTTCCTGAAGGGAAAACTGCACTCATTGCTGAGTTACGCAAAAGGGGCAGGGTGGCAATGGTAGGCGACGGCATAAATGATGCACCTGCGCTGGCCTCTGCTGATGTGGGCATATCCATGAGTGGCGCTACAGATGTTGCTATCAATAGCGCTCAGGTTGTGCTTTTGCAGAAAGGAAATCCTGCTCTGCTCAATAAGGTTTTCAGCATTTCTGACTTGACTATGAAAACCATCAGGCAAAATTTGTTTTTTTCTTTTTTTTACAATGTGTTGGCTATTCCTGTTGCGGCGGCAGGATTTTTAAGTCCGGTAATCGGTGCCCTTGCCATGGCTATGAGTGACGTGGTGGTTGTTGGTAATTCTATACGTCTAAAATACAGGGCACTCGGCAGATGATTTGGGTTTTGTTTCGTTTTCTTTTCAAGCCTTGGTCGCAAATTCTGAATCATGAGTTTCTCACAGAGCTCAGACTGAGAAAAATATCAAATGCCAGTCATCAACATGATTCCGGTTCTGTTAATCTTAATGGCGAACGATATTTTTACCACCATGCGGCAAGCTTCTGCAATCAGTTCCGGGAAATATTTTTCAAACAAATCTACCTTTTTCAAACTGCAAACCCTTCTCCTGTTATCATTGATGGAGGCGCGAACATGGGTTTGGCTGTTCGCTTCTGGAAGAAACATTTTCCAATGGCCCAGATTACGGCCATTGAACCCGACGAAGAAATTTTCCGTGTCTTGACAAAAAATACAGATTTCTGCTCTGATAATGTTGAACTCATACGGGCAATGTTGTGGTCTGAGGCCGGTGAGGCTGATTTTAGCCCTGATGGAATGCAGGGAGGTCGGGGCGGTTCAGGAAATATCTCAGTAAAGTGCATTTTGCTCTCTGATTTACTTAGGCAGAGGGACGAGGTAGACCTTCTTAAGCTCGATATTGAAGGAGCCGAATTTGATGTGCTCGAAGAGGCCTCTGAATATCTCAGAAAATGTAAATATATTTTCATCGAATACCATAGTTTTGAAAAAGGTCTTGAAAGCCTCAATCAAATTTTAGCATTACTTGTGTCCAAAGGCTTTTCATTCATTGTTTCGGGTGAATCCTGGAATAAACCTTTTTTGGAAACGTTTCCGGATAGAGGTATGCGTTATACACTGAATATTTTTGCCACCAGAATCTGAAATGCACGTATTGTTTGTTTGTAGCTGGTACCCTGATCATCTTGATCCAAGCCTTGGAATTTTCATCCGGCGTCATGCAGAGGCCGTCTCGCCATTTTGTCAGGTAAGCCTTATTTCCTTTACATCAGGCTTGTCTGAATCTATCGTCATTTCTCAGAAAAATGGCGTCAACCATCTTCAAATCAGTTTCCCAAAATCAAAACAAAAGAAAGCACTGATTAAAGATTTTTTAGACCGTAACAAGCTATTTACATCCGCTGTTAAGGAGGCTGAAAAATTATTTGGTCCGGTTGATTTGGTGCAACTTAATGTTGTTTTTCCTGCCATACTCTGGATGTATCGTTACTTAGTACGGATGAAACAACCTCTTATCATTGCAGAACACTGGTCAGGATATCTCAGGCACGATGGGAGATATCAGGGTTTGCTGATGAAGTTTTTTACCTTTTCAGCCTTTCGCAGGTCTTCTCTTATTCTTACAGTATCCGGTGCTCAGAGGGCTGCAATGATTAGTCAAGGGCTTAAGGGTGAATTCGAATACCTGCCAAATGTTGCAGACGAAAAGATTTTTTTTGCTGACGATAAAATCCAAAGACTTTCTGATACATGGATACATGTCAGTAACCTCGATCCACTTGAAAAGAATACCTCAATGCTACTGAGTCTGTTTGCTCATCAATATCATGCAGGAAAGGTTAAACGAATGATTGTTTGCGGTGGTACAACATCCATGGTTGAAGACTTTCGTAAGCAGGTTGTGAATGCCGGCTTGGCTGATGTGATTGAAATTCTCGGTAATATCAGTCCGGCCGAACTGAATATTCAAATGAACAGAGCCTCAGTATTTCTTCTGTGCAGCCATTTCGAAGGTCAGCCTTGCGTCATCCTTGAAGCCATATTATCGGGTTTAGTTGTTGTTGCTCCTGCCACCGGCGACATTCCTGATATGTTGTCGGAGGGACGTGGCTTTGTGTTTAGCGTTGGAAATTTTGAAGGCGCCATAAAAGCTTTGAATGAGGCGGTCTCCTCAACTTTTCTACCCGCTTCCGCTGAATACGTAAAGAATAGGTATTCATCCTCCTCAGTTGGCAGGTATTTATTCGATCACTACAGTAAAGTTCTTGAGTAAACAGTGTCTGAAATCATCAGAATAGGGGTTTTATGCAACCATTCCAGGTGGGAAGAATGGGAGATTCGTGTTATTGAAGAGATGCTACTCGTTCCGGGAACTGTTCTCCAAACTGTTATCTATCCTGCCGGGGAAAATGCAGATGCCCATACTTTTTTCAATAAATTAAGAAACTACCCATACCGAAAATTACTTTGGAACAAGCTACGTAAATTTTGGTTCAGTTCGGAATATTTTAAAACTCAACATTATTCTTCGCGTCTGGGAAAGGTCTCTGAAATTTCTGTAAATGTGCTGCAATCGGCCTTTAATCGGGAGTGTATAGATGCTGAGGGGATTTCTAAAATTGCTGCTCAGAAACCGGATATTATTGTGAGGTTTGGTTTTAATATTCTACAGGGAGATATTCTTACTTTACCCAGGCTGGGTATATGGTCTTTTCACCACGCCGATCCGCATGAAATCAGAGGTGGTCCGCTTGCTTTTTGGGAGATTTATCAAGGCTTTCGGTCTTGCGCAGTTGTATTGCAAAGACTTAATGAAAAACTTGATCGGGGTGAAATTCTTGCTTACAGAAGATTTACTACATCTCTGCACAGCTATAAAGAACATTCCGCACGTTTGGTTCAAAACAGCATCAGCATGCCGGCGCAGGTTTTGCAGAACATGATAAATCGTGTTTGGCATCCGCCTGTTTTCAATCCGCTTTCCTCACAGGTATCGAGACTCTACCGGATTCCTGATAATTTTCAGGTGATGATGTTTTTTTTAAAGTTGTTTTACCGTCGGCTTTATTTTTATTACGATAAGTTTTTCAGACAGGAACATTGGACAGTTTTCTATCACGATATTAAAAAAAATGAAACTATAGAAATTTATAATCCTTTTGCTGATTCGTATTTTGCTGATC